>NZ_JBTVPY010000033.1:0-61039 GCF_054720805.1 Pseudomonas sp. MT3 | reverse complement strand
TCGGTGTTGGGCGGTTCGCGAGCAAGCTCGCTCCTACAGGTGTTCATCCTGCAGCGTAAGTGCAGCGGCTGATGGCTGCGTGCCGCGGATGATAGAACCCAGGCATTGAGCAGCATGGGTATCGCTTCGCTCCCCCCATCACCTGATCCAAGAATGAAAAGGCCGGTCATTCGACCGGCCTTTTCATTCACCCCAGGTCCTGCCTGGGAAGGCCTGACGGCCCTATGACCTTACCGCGCCGCCCAGGCGTTGAAGCGCTGCTCCAGTTGCTCGCCATGATCGGTCCAGAAGGTCACATCCACCGGAATCTGCTGCTCGATGTTCTGCGGCGCGGTGGGGAGTTCAGCCACGCGCTGGGCGTCCAGCAGCTCCATCCCCTTGAGGTTGGCGGCGCCGTAGTCGATGTGCTGGGAGAAGCTCTTCTGCTGCTCGGGTGCGAGGGTGTAGCCGATGAACTGGCGGGTCATGTCCTGCTGTGGCGCGCCCTTGGGGATGGCCCAGGAGTCGAACTCATAGATGCCGCCGTTCCACACGATGTCCAGGCCGTACTGCTGGCGCTGCTGGGCGGAGAGGCGGCCGTTGTAGACCGAGCTCATGACCACGTCGCCGGCGGCGAGGAATTGCGGCGGCTGGGCACCGGCCTCCCACCACTGGATGTGGGGTTTGATCTGGTCGAGCTTGGCGAAGGCGCGGTCCTGCCCCTGCGGGGTGGCGAGCACCTGGTAGACCTCGGCGGGCTTCACGCCGTCGGCGAGCAGGGCGAACTCCAGGGTGGACTTGGCCAGCTTGCGCAGGCCGCGCTTGCCGGGGAATTTCTCGACGTCCCAGAAATCGCTCCAGCTGGTCGGCGCGCTGGCGAGTTTGTTGCGGTTGTAGGCGAGCACCGTGGAGTAGACCAGGAAACCGATGCCGCAAGGCTGGATCGCACCAGGCACGAAGTCTTCCTGCTTGAGGCCGATCTGCCCCGGGTCGAGCTCTTCGAACATGCCCTCGTCGCAGCCACGGGCCAGTTCGGCGCCTTCCACTTCGACGACGTTCCAGGCGACGCTGCCGGTGGCGACCATCGCTTTGATCTTGGCCATTTCACCGTTGTATTCGCCGGACACCAGGCGGTTGCCGCTGTTCTGCTGCCAGGGCTTGTAGAAGGCCTTGACCTGGGCGTCCTTGTTGGCGCCGCCAAAGGACACGACGGTGAGGTCGCCAGCGAACGACTGGCTGGTGGCGGCGAGAGCGATCGCCAGGGAGGTGCGCTTGAGGATCTTGATCATTATTGTTGTCTCCACGTTGCAGGGTGTTGCGTCCATTACGTTCGGGGTGCCGGCGGGCCGGCGCTCGATGCCTACAGTGGTTGGTCGCTTGCTTGTCGTGGGCGCGACCAGGGCCCCCGGCGATGCACGGATCGCCGTGTGTGCGGTATCAGGATGCGGAAAGAAAAAAGGCATGGTCGGTAGCGACCATGCCTTTTTCGTCAGCCTCAGCCGTTGCTGGGGAAGGCGAACTGCGCGGCTTCGTGCGACTTGCGCTGCGGCCAACGCTGGGTGATGGCCTTGCGCTTGGTGTAGAAGCGCACGCCGTCCGGGCCGTAGGCGTGGAGGTCGCCGAACAGCGAACGCTTCCAGCCGCCGAAGCTGTGGTAGGCCACCGGTACCGGCAGCGGGACGTTGACGCCGACCATGCCGACTTCGATCTCGTCGCAGAACAGGCGGGCCGCTTCACCGTCGCGGGTGAAGATGCAGGTGCCGTTGCCGTATTCGTGGTCGTTGATCAGCTGCATGGCTTCTTCCAGGCTGTTCACGCGCACGATGCAGAGCACCGGGCCGAAGATTTCTTCCTGGTAGATGGTCATGTCCGGGGTCACCTTGTCGAACAGGGTGCCGCCGATGAAGAAGCCGTTCTCGTGACCGGCAACCTTGAAGTTGCGGCCGTCGACCAGCAACTGCGCGCCTTGCTCGACGCCGGCGTCGATGTAGCCGGTGACCTTGGCCTGCGCCGCGCCGGTAACCAGCGGGCCCATGTCGAGGCCGCAGTTGGTGCCGGCACCGATCTTCAGGGCCTTGATCTGCGGAACGATCTTCTCGACCAGCGCATCGGCGATCTGGTCGCCCACGCAAACGGCCACGGAGATGGCCATGCAGCGCTCGCCGCAGGAGCCGTAGGCCGCGCCCATCAGGGCGCTGACGGCGTTGTCCAGGTCGCAGTCGGGCATCAGCACGGCGTGGTTCTTGGCGCCGCCCAGGGCCTGCACGCGCTTGCCGCGCTTGGTGCCTTCGGAATAGATGTACTCGGCGATCGGGGTCGAGCCGACGAAGCTCAGGGCCTTGACTTCCGGGGCCTCGATCAGCGCGTCCACGGCTTCCTTGTCGCCGTGCACGACGTTCAGCACGCCCTTGGGCAGGCCGGCTTCTTCGAACAGTTCGGCGATCAGCAGGGTGGAGCTCGGGTCACGCTCGGACGGCTTGAGGATGAAGGTGTTGCCGCAGGCGATGGCCAGCGGGTACATCCACAGCGGAACCATCGCCGGGAAGTTGAACGGGGTGATGCCGGCAACCACGCCGATGGGCTGGAAGTCGCTCCAGGCGTCGATGTTCGGGCCGACGTTGCGGCTGTACTCGCCCTTGAGGATTTCCGGGGCGGCGCAGGCGTATTCGACGTTCTCGATGCCGCGCTTGAGTTCACCGGCGGCGTCTTCGAGGGTCTTGCCGTGTTCTTCGCTGATCAGCTGGACGATGCGCTTCTCGTTGGCTTCCAGCAGTTGCTTGAAGCGGAACAGGACCTGGGCACGCTTGGCCGGCGGGGTGTTGCGCCAGGCCGGGAAGGCGGCCTTGGCGGCGTCGATGGCCTGCTGGATGGTTTCGCGGCTGGCCAGGGGGACCTTGCGCACGGCTTCGCCGGTGGACGGGTTGAAGACGTCGGCGCTACGGCCGGTGTCGGCGATCAGTTCGCCGCCGATCAGGTGCTTGACGGTGCTCATGTGCTGTCTCTTCTCGCTGAAAGTGTGGGGCGGGATGCTTTCAGGCGTCCCTCACCCCAAGCCCTCTCCCAGAGGGAGAGGGAATTTAGTCGGTGGCGGGCAGCGGGGCCCGCCGGGACGGCCACTCTAAGGCGACGGCTCCGGCGCTGCCTGCTTGCGTGCCCGCGCGCTTACGGTTGCTTGAGCTCGATCTCGATGAAGGCCACTTCGTGATCGCAGGGATTGATCACGTTGTGTTCGGTACCGATCTGGCGGGTGTAGCTCTGGCCCAGGACCAGCGGCGCGCGCCGCTCGCCTTCGGGGGTTTCCAGCAGCAGCTCGCCATTGGTCACCGGGACCACGACGTACTCCATGCCGTGGCGGTGCCAGCCGGTCTCGGCACCAGGGGCGAAGCGCCACTCGGTGACCAGGACCTTGTCGTTGTCGATCTGTACCGTCGGCACGGCCTGCGGACGCTGGCTCACTTACGCCACCCCGTTGAGTGCGTCGCCCACGGCGCTGAACAGGCGGTCCAGGTCCTCGGGCTTGGCGTTGAAGGTCGGGCCGAACTGCAGGGTGTCGCCGCCGAAGCGCACGTAGAAGCCTTCTTTCCACAGCTTCATGCTGGCTTCGAACGGACGCACGATGGCGTCGCCGTCACGGCCGGCAATCTGGATCGCGCCGGCCAGGCCGCAGTTGCGGATGTCGATGACGTTCTTCGCGCCCTTCAGGCCGTGGATGGCCTTCTCGAAGTACGGCGCCAGCTCGGCGGATTGCTGGATGAGGCTTTCCTTCTCCAGCAGGTCCAGCGCGGCGATGCCGGCGGCACAGGCGACCGGGTGCGCGGAGTAGGTGTAGCCGTGGCCGAACTCGACGGCGTATTCCGGCAGGTTCTGGCCCATGAAGGTGTCGTAGATTTCGCTGCTGGCGATCACCGCGCCCATCGGGATGGCGCCGTTGGTGACCTGCTTGGCGACGTTCATGATGTCCGGGGTCACGCCGAAGTATTCGGCGCCGGTGGCCTTGCCCATGCGACCGAAGGCGGTGATCACTTCGTCGAAGATCAACAGGATGTTGTGCTGGTCGCAGATTTCGCGCAGGCGCTGCAGGTAGCCCTTCGGCGGCACCAGCACGCCGGCGGAACCGGACATCGGCTCGACGATGACGGCGGCGATGTTGGAGGCGTCATGCAGTTCGATCAGCTTGAGCAGTTCGTTGGCCAGCTCGACGCCACCGGTCTCGGCCATGCCTCTGGTGAACGCCAGGTGCGGCTGCAGGGTGTGCGGCAGGTGGTCGACATCCATCAGCTGGCCGAACATCTTGCGGTTGCCGCCGATGCCGCCCAGGGCGGTGCCGGCGACGTTCACGCCGTGGTAGCCGCGGGCGCGGCCGATCAGCTTGGTCTTCTGCGCCTGGCCTTTGATGCGCCAGTAGGCACGGGCCATCTTGATGGCGGTGTCGGCGCACTCGGAACCCGAGCCGGTGAAGAACACGTGGTTCAGGTTGCCGGGGGTCATCCGGGCGATCTTCTCGGCCAGCTTGAAGGACAGCGGATGGCCGTACTGGAAGCCCGGGGAGTAGTCGAGGGTGGTCAACTGCCTGGACACCGCGTCGGCGATTTCCTTGCGCGAGTGACCGGCGCCGCAGGTCCACAGGCCGGACAGGCTGTCGTAGATCCTGCGGCCCTTGTCGTCGACCAGGTAGCTGCCCTCGGCGCCGACGATGATGCGCGGGTCCTTGTGGAAATTGCGGTTGGCGCTGAAGGGCATCCAGTGAGCCTTCAGGTTCAGTTCGCTGGCCACTGACGGGGTGACGTTCACGTGCTGGTTCATGGAGCTGGTCCTCGACGACAGTCTTGTTGGGCGCGCAGGCCGCGTCGTGCCTGCTGCGATGGTTCAAGATTGGGCCTGACTTAACGTGAGTTAAAGCCTATTCTTCTCACGTTCAGTTTCGAATTGGTAAAACTAAAATGGCAAAATCCCGCGCCCCCTCCCTGGGCCAGGTCAGCGACTTCGAGATCCGCCTGCTGCGCATCTTCAAAACCATAGTCGAGTGCGGCAGCTTCTCGGCCGCGGAAAGCACGCTGGGCATCAGCCGCTCGGCCATCAGCCTGCACATGGGCGACCTGGAGAAACGCCTGGGCATGCGCCTGTGCCAGCGCGGCCGGGCGGGCTTCGCCATGACCGACGAGGGCCGCGAGGTGTACCGCGCCACCCAGTCGCTGCTGGCGGCGCTGGAGGGTTTCCGGGCGGAGGTCAACGAGCTGCACCAGCACCTGCGCGGCGCGCTGAACATCGGCATCATCAACAACCTGGTGACCCTGCCGCAGATGCGCATCACCCACGCCCTGCGCGCGCTGAAGGCCAGCGGGCCGGGGGTGCGGATCAACATCGGCATGACCACGCCCAACGAGATCGAGCTGGGTGTGCTCGACGGCCGCCTGCACGTGGGCGTGGTGCCGCTGATCAGTCCGCTGTCGGGGCTGGAGTATTCGGCGCTGTACGAGGAGCGTTCGCTGCTGTACTGCAGCCGCGAGCACCCGCTGTTCGAGCGCGACGACGCGAGCATCGCGGTGGAGGAGGTCCATGCCTGCGACGCCGTGGCGCCGAGCTACCGGATCCCCGCCGAGGCGCAGGAACGGCACCAGGAGCTGCGCGGCGGCGCCAGTGCGTCGGACCGCGAGGGCATGGCCTTCCTGATCCTCACCGGCAGCTACATCGGCTACCTGCCCGACCACTACGCCGCCGACTGGGTCGCCCAGGGGCGCATGCGCCCGCTGCGCCCGGAGCGCTTCCACTACGACATCCCACTGACCGTGGTAACCCGCAAGGGCCGCCGGCCGAACCTGGTGCTGGAGCGATTCCTCGAGGCGGTGGCGGAGAGCCGATAGATTAAGAGCTAAAAAAGTACGATAGGTCTTCACTTTTAAGAAACAACAGGTAAACTGGGCCGCGAAGCGGCCCAGTTTACCTGTTGCATGGAGAACTTCCAGTTGACACATTCCTCATGTGTTAGCTACCATCGGCCTCACGACTCAACCCCGTACGCAGTGATTAAGTTCACTGGCTGTTGGGGTGAAGAAACCGGCCACTGGCCGGTTTTTTCGTTTCTAGGGATTGGAAATTCGTGCGCACCGCCTTTTTTGTCGATGGCTACAACCTCTTTTATGGACTGCTTGCAGGCACAGAGTTTAAGTGGCTTGACCTCCCCGGCTTGCTTCAGCACGTGCTGCGAGTTCAAGAGCCACAAGCTTTTGCATCCCAAATCCATTACTTCACCTCGGGCGTAAAGCCCGATCTCGCCTCACGCGGCGTGCTTTCCAAGCAGGCTCAGGACACCTACATAAGAGCGCTCAAAGCACAGGGTGTAAACGTCCATTTCGGTCGACATCGCCTGGAGCCCGGCCGGGCGCCCCGCTTCGTCAACAAACAAACGCCAGCCTCCAGAGCGGATCAGGTCGATATCTGGCAGCTGGAGGAGAAGGAAACCGATGTCCACCTCGCCATTAGCATGTATCGGCTGGCGACGAAGCAGGCCAACGCCCCTGCGGGAGAATGCATCGATCAGATCGTGCTGGTCTCGGCAGATACCGACATGGCGCCTGCGCTGAGGGCACTGCGTGAGGATTTCCCGACACTGCGGATCGGCGTGATATTGCCCCACCGCGAGGGCATTAAACGCGAACCACCGGGCTCCTTGCTGGAATGCGCCCACTGGACCCGCCGCCTGATCACCATCGAAGAGCTTAACGCCCATCAATTCCCGCCGCGGGTCCCAACCCGCAAGAAGCCTGCCTGCAAGCCCGAATACTGGTGACGGACTATCACCAGTAATTTCTGCCTATCCAATTTGTCGCCCCAACCACCAAAAATCCTATACCCCCACCCTTTCCGCCCCGCATGCCCCGTGGCTTGCGGGCCGACAGCTTTTCCCTAGCCAGCGACTACAAAAAACATAATTTCGCTATTGCCAGCCTCTGAACAGAATGCGCCCAAGCACCACGCTACCAGCCGCAACAAGCAGAACAACGAGATCAGAGTCAGAGGAAGCAAGCCATGACCGAGCTGAATCCGAACGCCTTCGCCAAGAAGTCGCTCGAAAACCTGGAAATCGATACGCTGGTCGTTGGCGCCGGTCAGGCCGGCGTGGCCATGAGCGAGCACCTGACCGCCCTGGGCGTGCCGCACATCGTGCTGGAGAAGAGCCGCATCGCCGAAGCCTGGCGCACCGGCCGCTGGGATTCGCTGGTGGCCAACGGCCCGGCGTGGCACGACCGCTTCCCGAACATGGAATTCCCGGTCGGCCCGGACGACTTCCCGCACAAGGAGCAGGTGGCCGATTACTTCGTCGCCTACGCCAAGCAGTTCGACGCGCCGATCCGTACCGGTGTGGAAGTGCAGAAGGTCACCCGCAACGAAGGCCGCCCCGGTTTCACCGTGGAAACCTCCGAGGGCACCCTCCAGGCCCTGCGCATCGTCTCCGCCACCGGCCCGTTCCAGCGCCCGGTGATCCCGGCCATCGCGCCGAAGACCGAGAGCCTGCAGCAGATCCACTCGGCCCAGTACTACAACCCGCAGCAGTTGCCCGAAGGCGCCGTGCTGGTGGTGGGCGCCGGCTCTTCCGGCGTGCAGATCGCCGACGAGCTGAACCGCGCCGGCAAGAAAGTCTTCCTCTCCGTGGGCGCCCATGACCGTCCGCCACGCTCCTACCGCAACCGCGACTTCGTCTGGTGGCTGGGCGTGCTCGGCCTGTGGGACGCCGAGGAAGTGCAGCCGGGCCGCGAGCACGTGACCATCGCCGTGAGCGGTGCCCGTGGCGGCGAAACCATCGACTTCCGCCGCCTGGCCAACGAGGGCATCACCCTGGTCGGCCTGACCAGGACCTTCGCTGACGGCAAGGTGAGCTTCCAGGACGACCTGCTGAAGAACCTGCAAGCCGGCGACGAGAACTATCTCGGCCTGCTGGACGCCGCCGATGCCTACATCGAGCGCAACGGCCTGGACCTGCCTGAAGAGCCCGAGGCCCGCAAGGTCTTCGCGGACGCCGAGTGCATTCGTAATCCGATCCTCGAGCTGGACCTCGCCGAAGCGGGCATCACCTCGATCATCTGGGCCACCGGCTATGCCGTGGACTTCAACTGGCTGCAGGTGGACGCCTTCGACGACAAGGGCAAGCCCAAGCACCAGCGTGGCGTGTCCCGCGAGCCGGGCGTGTACTTCGTCGGCCTGCCGTGGCTGTCGCGCCGGGGTTCCACCTTCATCTGGGGTGTCTGGCACGACGCCAAGCACGTGGCCGGCCACATCGCCACCCAGCGCAAATACGTCGAATACCAGGACGCTTCGCAACGCGAAGCCTCCGTACCCAAAGCCGCTTCCTGGGAGTAAGAGATGCCTACCCACACTCGCATCCGAATGTTCAACACCAAGGACACCTACCCGAACCAGACCCTGGACAACGACCTCTGCCAGGCCGTGCGCGCCGGCAACACCGTGTACGTACGCGGCCAGGTCGGGACCGACTTCGAGGGCAACCTGGTAGGGCTGGGCGACCCGCGTGCCCAGGCCGAGCAGGCGATGAAGAACGTCAAGCAACTGCTGGAAGAAGCCGGCAGCGACCTGTCGCACATCGTCAAGACCACCACCTACCTGATCGACCCGCGCTACCGCGAGCCGGTGTACCAGGAAGTCGGCAAGTGGCTGAAGGGCGTGTTCCCGATCTCCACCGGCCTGGTGGTGTCGGCCCTGGGCCAGCCGCAATGGCTGATGGAAATCGACGTCATCGCGGTGATCCCGGACTGAAAGCGACTGCGCCAGGCCAGGCTGCGTTGGGAGTGGCCGGGAAAATGCTCATTTGCCACAGCAAACTCCGCCTTTCCCGTCCATCCCCGTCTCTTGCCTGGCCGTCGCTCGCAACACTTTCGCAGTACCGCGATGAAGCGGCGACGCGGGGATTTCCCTGCCTCGCCGTTTCGTCGTTCACGACACAAGGTTGATTAAGGAGCTCCCATGACCTTTTCCATCGTTGGACGCTGCGCCGAGACCGGCCAGCTGGGTATCGCCATCAGCTCCTCGAGCATTGCCGTGGGCGCCCGTTGCCCCTGGGTTCGCGCCGGCGTCGGCGCGGTGGCCACGCAGAACGTCACCCTGCCGGCCCTCGGCCCGCAGATCCTCGACCTGCTGGAAACCGGCCTGGAGCCGGGCGCGGCGCTGGACAAGGCGCTGTCGAGCAACGGCTACAGCCAGTACCGCCAGGTGACCGTGATCGACCAGCACGGCAAGGTCGCGCTGTTCACCGGCAGCCAGGCGCTGGGCGTGAACCACGCGGTGGCCGGCGAGAACTGCGTGGCGGCGGGCAACCTGCTGTCCTCCACCTCGATCATGGACGCCATGACCCGCGCCTTCGAGCAGGCCGACGGCTGTCTGGCCGAGCGCCTGCTGGCCGCCATGCAGGCGGCGATGGCCGCCGGCGGCGAAGCCGGCCCGGTGCATTCGGCGGCGATGAAGGTGGTGGGCGACCTGGTCTGGCCGATCGTCGACCTGCGCGTAGACTGGGCCGACGAGGCGCCGATCGATGAGCTGGAAAAGCTCTGGGTGGCCTACAAGCCGCAACTGGAGGACTACCTGACCCGCGCCCTCGACCCAACCAAGGCGCCGAGCTACGGCGTGCCGGGCGACGAGTAAGACCACGTACTTGTAGGAGCGAGCTTGCTCGCGAACAGCCTCCGCTGCGGGGGCCAGGTTCGCGAGCAAGCTCGCTCCTACAGAAAAGCGCTCTTTCATGCAGGACCCGACCATGCCCACCAGCCGCGAAATCCTCGCCGACCTGATCGCCTTCGACACCGTCAACCGCAACTCCAACCTGGCGCTGATCCACTACATCCGCGACTACCTCGCAGGCTTTGGCATCGCCTGCGAGCTGTTCCACGATGCCGAAGGCGGCAAGGCCAATCTCTACGCCACGCTGGGTCCGCAGGATCGCGGCGGGGTGTGCCTGTCCGGCCACACCGACGTGGTGCCGACCGATGGCCAGCCGTGGACCGTCCCGCCGTTCGAGCTGACCGAGCGCGACGGCCGCCTCTACGGCCGTGGCACGGCGGACATGAAAGGCTACATCGCCTGCGTGCTGGCGGCGGTGCCGGCGTTCCTCGCCCGGCCGCTGCGCCTGCCGGTGCACCTGGCCTTCTCCTACGACGAGGAAGTCGGCTGCCTCGGCGTACGCTCGCTGATCGCCGCGCTGGAGCAGCGCGAGCACAAGCCGATGGTCTGCATCATCGGCGAACCCACCGAACTCAAGCCGGTGCTCGGCCACAAGGGCAAGCTGGCGATGCGCTGCAACGTACACGGCGCCGCCTGCCACTCGGCCTATGCGCCGCAGGGCGTGAACGCCATCGAGTACGCGGCGCAGCTGATCGGCCGCCTCGGCGAGATCGGCACCCGCCTGGCGGAGCCTGCGCGCCACGACCCGCGCTTCGACCCGCCCTACTCCACCGTGCAGACCGGAGTGATCAGCGGCGGCCGCGCGCTGAACATCGTCCCCGCCGAATGCCAGTTCGATTTCGAAGTGCGCGCGCTGCCCAGCGACGACCCGCAACAGGTCGCCGATGACCTGCGCGAGTATGCCGAAGCCGAGCTGCTGCCGAAGATGCGCGCGGTGAAGGCCGAGGCGGACATCCGCTTCACCCCGCTGTCCGCCTACCCGGCGCTGGCGACCGACCCGCAGACCGAAGCGGCCGAGCTGATCGCCCTGCTCAGCGGCTCCCGCGAGTTCTCCACCGTGGCCTATGGCACCGAGGGCGGGCTGTTCGACCAGGTCGGCATTCCCACCGTGGTCTGCGGCCCGGGCAGCATGGACCAGGGGCACAAGCCGGACGAGTTCGTCAGCCTGGAGCAGTTGGCCAAGTGCGATGCAATGATGGGGCGGCTGGCGGAGTGGCTGCGCGGCTGAGGTCGGCCAACCCGTAGGAGCGGACTCCGCCCGCGATTGCTATCCAGCGGCACCGGCCTACCGGCCGGATCGCGGATGAATCCGCTCCTACGGGAACAAGAGCCCCCTCACCCTCTCCCGCCAGCGGGAAAGGGTGAGGGCATGCCCCGACGCGGGGTTTCAGACACGGTTCGCGAGCAAGCTCGCTCCTACAAAGAGCAGCCTGCAGTGGACCTGTAGGAGCGAGCTTGCTCGCGAACCAACCCCGGCCGGGGAGTATCAGGCAAACGCCGCCCGCAGCTCGTCCATGCTCGCGAAATAATGCGCCGGACCTTCCGCCAGCAGCTCTTCACGGCTGCCGAAGCCGTAGCCGACACCGGCGGCGGACAAACCATTGCGATGCGCGCCGATCAGGTCGTGCTTGCGGTCGCCGATCATCAGCGTCTGCCCAAGGTCCAGCTGCTCGATATCCAGCAGGTGCTCGATCAGCTCGACCTTGTTGGTGCGCGTGCCATCCAGCTCGCTGCCGTAGATCACCTTGAAATGCCGGGCGAAGTCGAAGTGCCGGGCGATCTCGGCGGCGAACACCGTCGGCTTGCTGGTGCAGATGTACAGGGTGCGGCCCTGGCCGCCGAGCAGTTGCAGCAGCTCGCCGACGCCGTCGAACACCTTGTTCTCGTAAAGTCCGGTGTCCTGGAAGCGCACGCGGTAGTGGTTCACCGCCTCCCAGGCGCGCGCCTCGTCGAAGTCATAGGTGCTCATGAAGCACTGCAGCAGCGGCGGGCCGATGAAGTGTTCGAGCTGGCGCAGGTCGGGCTCGTCGATGCCGAGCTGGGCGAGGGCGTACTGGATCGAACGGGTAATGCCCTCACGCGGGTCGGTGAGGGTGCCGTCGAGGTCGAAAAGGATGTTCTGGTAATGCATGGGATCAGCGTCCGGCCACGAAAGTCGGGCGGCAAGGATACTGCGCCTGGCCTTGCGCGCGAAGCGTCACGCGCCGAACGTCATGCTCAGGGTGCGTAGCCCTGGCCCTGGCGCAGCACGCGAATACCGCCGCCGGCATCGATGGGCGGGGCTGGCGCGGCGCCGAAGGACTGCACGTCGGTCGCCTCCTCGTCCTCCTCCGGTTGCGACAGCTGGCCCGTCAGGCTTTGCTGGACACGTCCGCCGAGGTAGTCGACCCCCGCCATCACCCCGCCCTGCCGGTCATGCATCAGCGCCAGCCACTGCTCGTCGAAGGCGGCGTTGATCTCCTTGCGCAGCTGGCTTTCCACCTCGGGCCGGTCATGGTCGTTGCTGCTCAGGCTGAACAGGGTGAAGGCCACCGAGATGATCGAGCCGGCGACCTTGCCGGCGGCACTGGCGACCACCCCGGCGATGCTGCGGTTCCTGAGTTCGTTGACCAGCTTGGCGCTGGTGCGCTGGGCCACCGGGGACACCCCGGTGACTCTGGTGCCGGCGCCCGCCTTGCCCGCCGCCTTGCGGATCTCCTGCATCAGCGCGGCGAAGGCCGGCAACTGGCCGACATCCTTGGCGCGCACCACGTCATACAGCGAGGCGTCGCGCCCCGAGGGCGGGCCGAGGGTGATCGCCGGAATCCCCTTCAGGTGTTCGTCGAAGACCTTCTGCGGAACGCCACGGCGCTGGGGAATCGCATCGAGGGCTTCCACCAGCGCGCCGATATAACGGCGCGCGGCGGTCTCCATGATGGAGTCGGGATCGAGTTCCTTCGCCACCGGCACCAGCACCTGCTGGTGGTACTCGTCCTGCAGGTAGACCGCCAGGCGATCCACCGTGGGGTCGAGATCGCCCTTGGCCTGCATCTTGTACCAGGCGACCTTCATGCCCAGCCATTGCTGCGTCCAGTAGCTGGAAAACCAGGGGATGAACTGGCTGTCGGTGCGCTGGTAGACCAGGTCCATCCAGTGCTCCATAGCGCCTTCGGCGTAGGCGCGGGCCTGGGTGGTGGCGGAGAGCGAGGCGGCGCCGATGTCGGCGTCCACCTGCCGCCAGGTGCTTTCGCTGATGGGGGCGACAGGCTCGGGCGCGCGATGGGAACAACCGGCCAGCGCCAGCAGCAGCAACGCGAGGACACCGCGCCGCCGCCAGGGCGGCCAGATGGCGCTGGAGAAACACAGACTGTTCATGGCCGCTCGCCGGCTCGACGGCATCCGAAGGACCTGCCGCCCGCTCCTGACCCCGGCCGGGCACACGCTGGCGTCCGGTCATCCAGGCTTCAGTATAAGGCCGCGACTGGGCGCCAGCGGGCCGTCCGGCGGTTGCCCGCGAATGGCGCCGGCCCCGCCGGGCGGGCGAAAACGCGATAACGCCGGCCTGCCCGGCACCCGGCCGCCGCCGGGAATGCATCGCCGATTGACCTGCGTAGACTCCAACCGTCCACAGGGCGGCTAGTCTGTAGCGCATCCCTGCAAGGAATCCGCCGTGACCCGCACCCCACTCATGCCCCGGAGGGAGCGCCACTACCGTGCTTGACCGCTATGGCCTGCTGGAAGTGATGCGCGCCTCGCGCCTGACCCAGTTCCCGATCAGCCCCGTACTGCGCGAAACCCACGACTTCAAGGGTCGCCTGACCTTTTTCCTGTTGTTGGCCGGCGCCCTGGTGTTCACCTTCGTCAGCCTCGGCCAGGACATCCGCGCCAGCGGCACCTTGCTGCAACCGGGCTGGCCGATGCTGATCCTGGCCGTCGCGCTGCTGGTGGCGCTGGGCTTCGAGTTCATCAACGGCTTCCACGACACCGCCAACGCCGTGGCCACGGTGATCTACACCAACGCCCTGCCGCCGCGTTTCGCGGTGGCCTGGTCGGGGCTGTGGAATTTCCTCGGCGTGCTGTTCTCCAGCGGCGCGGTGGCCTTCGCCATCGTCTCGCTGCTGCCGCTGGACCTGTTGCTGGAAGTGAACAGCAGCGCGGGCCTGGCAATGATCTTCGCCCTGTTGATCGCCTCGATCCTGTGGAACCTCGGTACCTGGTGGCTGGGGCTGCCCGTCTCCTCGTCGCACACGCTGATCGGCTCCATCGTCGGCGTCGGCCTGGCCCACGGCGCGATGGCCGGGCACCTGGGCCTCTCCGGCGGCGCCTGGTCGCAGTTGCTGACGGTGGGCTATGCGCTGCTGCTCTCGCCAGTGGTCGGCTTCTTCAGCGCCTTCGTGCTGCTGCGGGCGATGAGCGCGGGCATCCGCAATCGCACGCTGTTCCGCTCGCCCGAAGGGCGCACACCACCACCCTGGTGGATTCGCGGGCTGCTGATCGTCACCTGCACCGGCGTCTCCTTCGCCCACGGTTCGAACGACGGGCAGAAAGGCATCGGCCTGATCATGCTCATCCTGATCGCCACCGTTCCCCTGGCGTTCGCCGTGGATCGCAGCTACTCCCCGGAACAGACCCACCAGCTGTTGAACCTGGCACAAGCCAGCCAGGCCCAGTTGCAGCACGCCGGCGGTACCGTCAGCGACGATCCCCGCCAGGTCCTGCTGTCCTATCAGGAGGACCAGCACGTCGGGCCGGACCTGCTGCCGTCGCTGGCCATCGTCGTCGGCGACGTCGCCGCGCGCCTGCAACAGCACGGCGAGATCGCCAGGGTTCCCGGCGACGAAGTCCAGGCCCTGCGTAACGACCTGTACCTGAGCCTGGAAACCATCCGCCTGCTGGATCACAGCCAGCAGCACGTCGACCTGGAAACCTGGAGCACCCTGCAGGCACTGCGCGCCGAGGGCGAGCAGACGATCCGCTTCATTCCCGTGTGGGTGAAGGTCGCCGTCGCCCTGGCGCTGGGCCTGGGCACCCTGGTGGGCTGGCGGCGCATCGTCACCACCGTGGGCGAAGGCATCGGCAAGGCGCCGCTGACCTACGCCCAGGGCGCCGCCGCACAGTTGGTGGCGATGCTCACCATCGGCGCCGCCGACGGCTTCGGCCTGCCGGTGTCCACCACCCATGTGCTGTCTTCCGGGGTGGCGGGCACGATGGCCGCCAGCGGCAGCGGCCTGCAGTGGCCGACCATCCGCAACATGCTGCTGGCCTGGGTGCTCACCCTGCCGGCGGCCATCGGACTGGCGGCGGGGTTGTACTGGGTGTTTGCACGGGTGCTTTGATTCACTTGCGGACCAACAAGGATGTACACCTGTAGGACCGAGGGGGACGCCCAGTCCTTGCTCGCGAACGAGGCTACCGGGAGCTCTTGTGTTGGGCGGTTCGCGAGCAAGCTCGCTCCTACGAAAAGCCGGCGCCCGCCAGCCACGGCGCAGCGAACCACAACCATCCGGCGGTTCACACTGGCTGTGGAAAACTCCGTGGATTACTGTATCTATATACAGTATTCTTTCGAGCGCCCCGCACATGACCTCCACGCTCCCACCCCGCGGCCGTGGCACCGCCAGCAATCCGCACAATCGCTTCGCACCGACCACCTCGGTGCCTGTGGATAACGACTGGCTCGATGAAGTCCCCAAGCCCCAGGTGACCGAAATCCGCAACGAGCTGGCGAAAACGGTGATCTCCCGCAACCAGTCGCCGGATCTGCCGTTCGACCGCTCGATCAACCCCTACCGCGGTTGCGAGCACGGCTGCATCTACTGCTACGCGCGGCCCAGCCACGCCTACTGGGACCTCTCGCCGGGGCTGGACTTCGAGACCCGGCTGATCGCCAAGACCAACGCCGCCGCCGTGCTGGAACAGGAGCTGAGCAAGCCGGGCTACGTCTGTGCGCCGATCAACCTGGGCGCCAACACCGACCCGTACCAGCCCATCGAGCGCCAGCAGCGGCTGACCCGGCAGATCCTCGAGGTACTGCTGCGTTTCAGGCACCCGCTGACCATCGTCACCAAGGGCTCGCTGATCCTGCGCGACCTCGATCTACTGAGCGAAATGGCGAAGCTGAACCTGGTCGGGGTGATGATCAGCCTGACCACCCTGGACGACGAGCTCAAACGCATCCTCGAACCCCGCGCCGCCGCGCCGTCCGCGCGCTTGCGGGCGATCCGCGTATTGCGCGGCCAGGGCATTCCGGTAGGGGTGCTGTGCTCGCCGATGATCCCGATGATCAACGACCGCGAGCTGGAGGCCCTGCTGGAAGCGGCGCACCACGCCGGGGCGCAGAGTGCCAGCTACATGCTGCTGCGCCTGCCGCGGGAAGTCGGAGCGCTGTTCGAGGAATGGCTGGCGGCGCACTACCCGCAGCGCGCCAACCATGTGATGAGCCTGATCCGCCAGGTACGCGGCGGGGAAATCCACGACAGCCGCTTCGGGCACCGCTTCCGTGGCGAAGGACCGTTCGCCGAGCTGCTGGCCAAGCGTTTCGAGGTCGCCCTGCGCCGCCTGGGATTGAACCGGCGCGGCGGATTCGGCCTGGACTGCACGGCCTTCGCCCCGCCGCGCAGTCAGATGAGCCTGTTCTGACCCATACACCCCGCGCCGGAGCGCGGGTGAAGCATCGTGCAAACAACCATCACGAGGCCCTGGCAGGGTTTTGCTTTACGCTTCACGCCAGCGGATTTCGCTCGGATCAGGGCTAACGACTTCGACATTTTTTCCATGAAAGGTGTGCCTTTTCTCCTACAGAAGGGCGTCGGCAAGCATAAGAAAATTCGTCGTCATTCTTCGAGGCTGACACATGAACGATAAAACGCACGGTGAGGATCAGGCCCACGAGAGCGCGGACGAGGCGCTGCGGCGAATCGTGGAGGGCTTCCAGCACTTCCGCCAGGAGGTCTTTCCGCAGCAGAAGGAGCTGTTCAAGAAGCTGGCCCACGCGCAGAACCCGCGCGCGATGTTCATTACCTGTGCCGACTCGCGCATCGTCCCGGAGCTGATCACCCAGAGCCTGCCGGGCGACCTGTTCGTCACCCGCAACGTCGGCAACGTGGTGCCGCCCTATGGCCAGATGAACGGCGGCGTGTCCACCGCCATCGAGTTCGCGGTGATGGCACTGGGCGTGCAGCACATCATCGTCTGCGGCCATTCCGACTGCGGCGCGATGAAGGCGGTGCTGGACCCGCAGACCCTGGAAAGCATGCCGACGGTGAAGGCCTGGCTGCGTCACGCGGAAGTCGCCCGCACCGTGGTCGCACAAACCTGTGGCTGCGCGACCCACGAGCACCTGGAGGTTCTCACCGAGGAGAACGTGGTCGCCCAGCTCGACCACCTGAAAACCCACCCGTCGGTAGCCGCGCGCATCGCCAGCGGCCAGCTGTTCATCCACGGTTGGGTCTATGACATCGAGTCCAGCGCCATCAAGGGCTACGACGCCGAGCAGGGCCGTTTCCGTCCGCTGGACGGCGAAGGCCCGATTCCGATGGCCACGCCGCGGCCGCGCTACTCGCCGCAGTGACGCACCCTCCGGGGCTGGCGGCCTTGCGGGCGTCGTCGGCCCCCATCCGGCATCGCTCTTCCCCTCGTCCCCACGCGCCGTTCTAGCGCAGGCGCAGTTCCACACCGAACTGGCGGGACAGGCACGGCCACTGCTGCCACGCCATCACCACCTGCGGATCGTTCAGGCGCGCGCGGTAACTCTGCGCCGCGTCCGAGGCGAAGGCGCCGTCGTCGAGCATACCGTCCACCGCGTGGTGCACGGCCTCGTCCAGCTGGTTGGCGAACGGCTCGCCGATCAGTTGGTGCGCCACCAGGTTGGCCACCGTAGTGTCCAGCGGGATCAGCGGCTGGTTGAAGTGGGCGATGTAGCGGTCGTTCACCTCTTCCACCAGGCGATGGGCGAGGTAGGCCTCGTCCAGCAGGGCGTCCAGGCCATCGTGGCCATCGAGCAGCGTCGGCGGGGTGAGGAAGAACTGCTCGGCCAGCTTCAGCACCGGCTTGATCCACTCCTCGATACCGGCCTCGCGCGCCACGCTGGCGGCGGCATCGAGAAAGTCCGGCACCTGCTCGATATAGGCATGCACGAAGCGTGTCAGGGTGCCACTGGCATCTTCTCCGGCCAGACTGATGCTCGGGTGCAGCCCTTCGAGCTGGGATTGGATCAGTCGGGAAAGATGGCCATGACGGGACTCGAGCAGATGGGCGTTCTGGATCAACTCACGCAACGCAGCGGTATTCATGACAACTCCAAGACAACGGGTTTTGGAAAGTGAAGAAAGACCTTAGCCGGCGTCCGGCTGCAGCTAAGACGCGATTGTCATATTCATGAAGTGTTTATGCCGTCCCGGCATATCACCCCGCCATCATGGTACTCCAAAGCCGCGTCGGCCGTGGCTTTGAGATCACTCTTCGGTCTTTAGACAGGGTTTTTTAATCTGCGTTGTTATGTCGCAACCCGTGGCTATACTCCGCTTCGACACACCGAAAACCTGATGGACCCGGCCTGCTCTGCGTGCTGCCGAGGTACGACGTCAAAGTAAGTTGTCTTGGCGGTCACTCCCTTGGCCGTTGGCTTGTTCAGGCTCGATCCCTCTGGAATGGGGATCGCAGCCAGGGCGCTATGCCGGCGGGATAAAAACAACGATAAGGGGAACCCGAATGCTGCGACATCCACGAGTCTGGATGGGCTTCCTTTTGCTCTTGGCTTTCAGTCAGGCAAACGCCGCCTGGACGGTCAACATGGCCCCCGGTGCGACGGAAGTCAGCCGTAACGTCTTCGACCTGCACATGACCATCTTCTGGATCTGTGTGGTCATCGGCATCATCGTCTTCGGCGCGATGTTCTGGTCGATGCTCGTCCATCGCCGGTCCACCGGGCAGCAGCCCGCGCATTTCCACGAGAGCACCACGGTGGAAATCCTCTGGACGGTGATTCCCTTCCTGATCCTGGTGGTGATGGCCGTCCCGGCCACCAAGACGCTGATCCACATGTACGACACCTCGGAGCCCGAGCTGGACGTGCAGGTCACCGGCTACCAGTGGAAGTGGCAGTACAAGTACCTGGGCCAGGACGTGGAGTTCTTCTCCAACCTCGCCACGCCCCAGGACCAGATCCACAACAAGGCCGACAAGGACGAGCACTACCTGCTGGAGGTGGACAACCCGCTGGTGCTGCCGGCCGGGGTCAAGGTGCGCTTCCTGGTCACCTCCAGCGACGTGATCCACTCCTGGTGGGTGCCGGCCTTCGCGGTCAAGCGCGACGCCATCCCCGGCTTCGTCAACGAGGCCTGGACCAAGGTCGACCAGCCCGGCATCTACCGTGGCCAGTGCGCCGAGCTGTGCGGCAAGGACCACGGTTTCATGCCCATCGTGGTGGACGTGAAGTCCAAGCCCGACTTCGACAAGTGGCTGGCCGAGCGCAAGGAAGAGGCGGTCAAGCTCAAGGAGCTGACCAGCAAGGAATGGACGAAGGAAGAGCTGGTCGCCCGCGGCGACAAGGTCTACCACACCATCTGCGCCGCCTGTCACCAGGCCGAGGGCCAGGGCATGCCGCCGATGTTCCCGGCGCTCAAGGGCTCGAAGATCGTCACCGGGCCCAAGGAGCACCACCTGGAGACCGTGTTCAACGGCGTCCAGGGCACGGCAATGGCGGCCTTCGGCAAGCAGCTCTCGGAGGTGGATATCGCTGCGGTGATCACCTACGAGCGCAACGCCTGGGGCAACGACGACGGCGACATGGTGACCCCGCAGGAAGTGGTCGCCTACAAGCAGAAACAACAATAAGGAGGCCGCGATGAGTGCCGTGATCGATCACCCCGACCATTCTCACGCCGGCGACCACCACCACGGCCCCGCCAAGGGCCTGATGCGCTGGGTTCTCACCACCAACCACAAGGACATCGGCACGCTGTACCTGTGGTTCAGCTTCTGCGCCTTCCTGCTCGGCGGCTCGTTCGCCATGGTGATCCGCGCCGAGCTGTTCCAGCCGGGCCTGCAGATCGTCGAGCCGGCGTTCTTCAACCAGATGACCACCATGCACGGCCTGGTGATGGTCTTCGGCGCGGTGATGCCGGCCTTCGTCGGCCTGGCCAACTGGATGGTGCCGCTGATGATCGGCGCGCCGGACATGGCCCTGCCACGCATGAACAACTTCAGCTTCTGGCTGCTGCCGGCGGCCTTCGGCCTGCTGGTGAGCACCCTGTTCATGCCCGGCGGCGGTCCGAACTTCGGCTGGACCTTCTACGCGCCGCTGTCCACCACCTTCGCGCCGCACAGCGTGACCTTCTTCATCTTCGCCATCCACCTGATGGGCATGAGTTCGATCATGGGCGCGATCAACGTGATCGCCACCATTCTCAACCTGCGCGCCCCGGGCATGACGCTGATGAAGATGCCGCTGTTCGTCTGGACCTGGCTGATCACCGCCTTCCTGCTGATCGCGGTGATGCCGGTGCTGGCGGGCTGCGTGACCATGATGCTGATGGACATCCACTTCGGCACCAGCTTCTTCAGCGCGGCCGGCGGCGGCGACCCGGTGCTGTTCCAGCACGTGTTCTGGTTCTTCGGCCACCCCGAGGTGTACATCATGATCCTGCCGGCGTTCGGCGCCGTCAGCTCGATCATCCCGGCCTTCAGCCGCAAGCCGCTGTTCGGCTACACCTCGATGGTCTACGCCACCGCCTCGATCGCCTTCCTGTCCTTCGTCGTGTGGGCGCACCACATGTTCGTGGTAGGCATCCCGCTGGTGGGCGAGCTGTTCTTCATGTACGCGACCATGCTGATCGCCGTGCCCACCGGGGTGAAGGTGTTCAACTGGGCGTCGACCATGTGGCAGGGCTCGCTGACCTTCGAGACGCCGATGCTGTTCGCCGTGGCCTTCGTCATCCTGTTCACCATCGGCGGCTTCTCCGGGCTGATGCTGGCCATCGCCCCGGCGGACTTCCAGTACCAGGACACCTACTTCGTAGTGGCGCACTTCCACTACGTGCTGGTGCCCGGCGCGATCTTCGGCATCTTCGCCTCGGCCTACTACTGGCTGCCGAAGTGGACCGGCCACATGTACGACGAGACCCTGGGCAAGCTGCACTTCTGGATGAGCTTCATCGGCATGAACCTGGCGTTCTTCCCGATGCACTTCGTCGGGCTGGCCGGCATGCCGCGACGGATTCCGGACTACAACCTGCAGTTCGCCGACTTCAACATGGTCTCGTCGATCGGCGCCTTCATGTTCGGTACCACGCAGCTGCTGTTCCTGTTCATCGTCATCAAGTGCATCAAGGGCGGCAAGCCGGCACCGGCCAAGCCGTGGGATGGCGCCGAAGGCCTCGAGTGGACCATTCCCTCGCCAGCGCCGTACCACACCTTCACCACGCCTCCTGAAGTGAAGTAAGCACGAGCGTGTAGGAGCGAGCTTGCTCGCGAACGGGTCTCCCAGGAGGCCAAGGCATCAAGCGGTTCGCGAGCAAGAGCTAGGCGCCCCCCACGCTCCTACAGGTTGAGGAATCGCCCCATGAGCGACGGCAACATCGAAACGCGCAAGCTGGTGACCCGGCTGGTCATAGCCGTGATCGCCATGTTCGCCTTCGGCTTCGCCCTGGTGCCGCTGTACGACGTGATGTGCAAGGCACTGGGCATCAACGGCAAGACCTCCGGCAGCGCCTACCAGGGCGACGGCCAGGTGATCGATCAGTCGCGCGAGGTGAAGATCCAGTTCGTCGCCAACAACAACATCGACATGGTCTGGGAGTTCCACCCCGAGTCGGACCAGTTGGTGGTGCATCCGGGCGCGGTGAACCAGATGCTGTTCGTCGCCCGCAACCCCACCGACAAGCCGATGACCGCCCAGGCGATCCCGAGCATCGCGCCGTCGGTGGCGGCCACCTACTTCCACAAGACCGAATGCTTCTGCTTCACCCAGCAGGTGCTGCAGCCGGGCGAGCGCATCGAAATGCCGGTGCGCTTCATCGTCGACCGCGACCTGCCCAAGGATGTGCGTCACCTGACGCTGGCTTACACGCTGTTCGACATCACTGCCCGCAAGCCGCCCGTGGCCAGTAACGAGCGCTGAAGGGCAAAGGAGAACAAGAACAATGGCAACCCACGATCCCTATTACGTCCCCGCGCAGAGCAAGTGGCCGATCATCGCCACCATCGGCATGCTGGTGACGCTGTTCGGCGTCGGCACCTGGATGAACGACATGAGCGCCGGCAAGGAGCACTCCCACGGCCCGTGGATCTTCTTCGCCGGCGGGTTGATCCTGGCGTACATGCTGTTCGGCTGGTTCGGCAACGTCATCAAGGAAAGCCGCGGCGGGCTCTACAGCCCGCAGATGGACCGCTCGTTCCGCTGGGGTATGAGCTGGTTCATCTTCTCCGAGGTGATGTTCTTCGCCGCCTTCTTCGGCGCGCTGTTCTACGTGCGCCACTTCGTCAACCCGTGGCTGGGCGGCGAAGGTCACCACGGCATTTCGCACATGCTCTGGCCGCAGTTCGAAACCGGCTGGCCGCAGCTCAGCAACCCGGACAACAAGCTGTTCCCGCCGCCCAGGGAAGTGATCGATCCGTGGAAGCTGCCGCTGATCAACACCCTGCTGCTGGTCTCCTCCAGCTTCACCGTGACCTTCGCCCACCATGCGCTGAAGAAGAACCATCGCGGCCCGCTGAAGCTGTGGCTGGCGCTGACCGTGGCGCTGGGCGCCTGCTTCCTGGTGCTGCAGGCCTACGAGTACCACGAGGCCTACAGCGAGCTGGGCCTGACCCTGGGCTCGGGCATCTACGGCGCGACCTTCTTCATGCTCACCGGCTTCCACGGCGCCCACGTGACCATCGGCGCGATCATGCTGAGCATCATGCTGATCCGCATCCTGCGCGGGCACTTCGACGCCGACAAACACTTCGGCTTCGAGGCGGCCAGCTGGTACTGGCACTTCGTCGACGTGGTGTGGATCGGACTGTTCATCTTCGTTTACGTGCTGTGAAACCGGAGGGATTGCGGGACCTGTAGGAGCGAGCTTGCTCGCGAACCGCACAACACTGAGGCATCAGGGAAAAGCGTTCGCGAGCAAGAACTAGGCGTCCCCCTCGCTCCTACGAAGAGCAGTACGGAACTAGAAATGCCAGGGGGCTGAGCTGCCGAGTTGGCCGCTGAAGAAACCCCAGGCGATGAGAGCGACGGTCAGGGCGGTGAGGGTGACACGCACGGTCAGCGCATTGACCACCCGTGAACCGTGGCCTTCGTCCTTGACCAGAAAGAACAGGCCACTGAACAGACTGACGACGGTCGCCAGCAACAACAGAACGATCGCAGCTTTGAGCACTACCGGCCTCCTGTCCGCAGGGGACTGGGGTTGAGGGGGATGTCTTGCAGTATAGCCAGCACGCATCTGAGCACGGCTCTGATCCAGAACGGCAAGGCCGCGCCACGCGCGCCTTCCGGCCCGGCATCGCGCCGACGCTGGTGGTGCTCGCGCTGCTGCCGGTGCTGATCGGCCTGGGCTTCTGGCAACTCTCCCGCGCCGCCGAAAAGCGCACCCTGCTCGCCGCCGCCGAAACCCAGCGCCAGCAGGACCCGATCAGCGTCGCCAAGCTCGAACGCCAACCGCCGCGCAGCTATGTGCGGGTGCGCCTGCAGGGCCAGCTCGACGCCGAACACAGCATGCTGCTGGACAACCGCACCCGCGGCGGTCGCGCCGGCGTCGAGGTATTGCAACCCTTCTTCGACCGCGTCGGGCAGCAGTGGCTGCTGGTCAACCGGGGCTGGGTCGCCTGGCCGGACCGTCGCACACCGCCGCAGATCGACACGCCCAGCCATGACCTGCTGCTGGACGCCTGGACCTACGTTCCACCGCCCGCCGGCCCAAGCGCCCCGCTCGCCAGCTGGCCACGCCTGATTACCCAGGTGGACGCCCCGTTCCTGTGGGACCAGCTCGGCCGCGAAGGCAGCCCGCTGGAAATCCGCCTGGAGCCGGGCGACGCCGCCTTCGACACCGACTGGCCGATCGTCGCCATGCCTCCGGAGCGCCACGTCGGCTACGCCGTGCAGTGGTTCGCCCTGGCCATCGCACTGTCCGCCCTTTACCTCTACCTCGGCATCCGTCGCGCACGGGAGACCTTCGACCATGACCGCCATGACCCTGAATGACCCTTCGGCCCGCCGCCGTGGCCGTGTGCAATTGCTGCTGATCCTCGGCATGGTGCTGGGGCCGATGCTGCTCGCCACCGCCATGTACAAGCTGCAGTTCTGGGTGCCGGAAGGCCGCAGCTACCACGGCGACCTGATCGCCACCGGGCAGACCCCGGCCGATCTCGGCGTGCAGAACGACAAGGCCAGCGACCAGTGGCAACTGCTGGTCACCGCGCCGGAAAGCTGCGCCAGCGACTGCCAGCAACTGGTCTACCTGGCCCGCCAGATCAACATCGGCCTGGGCCGCGAAGCCAGCCGCGCCGAACACGTCCTGGCCTTCGCCAAGCCGCTGCCGGCGGAGTTCACCAGCCTGCTCGACAAGGACTACCCGCGCCTGCAGCGCCTGGGCCTGACGCCCAACCCGCACACCGGCGCCCAGCCGCAACTGTGGATCGTCGACCCCCACGGCAACCTGGTGCTGCGCTACGACGCCGGCACCGACGGCAAGTCGATCCTCAAGGACCTGCAGTTGCTGCTGAAGCTTTCGAACATCGGTTAACGAGAGCCTGCCGGCTAAGACATCGCCAGCCCCACGACAACAACAAGACCGGGAGCGTCGCATGATCCAGGCAACACGCAAACCCGCCTTCTACATCGCCATCGTGGCGACGGCGCTGGCCTTCGTGGTGATCCTGCTGGGCGCCTACACCCGCCTGACCCACGCCGGCCTCGGCTGCCCGGACTGGCCCGGTTGCTACGGCTTCGTCCACGTACCGACCAGCGAAGCGCAGTTGGCCCATGCCGAGATGCATTTCCCGGACACCCCGGTGGAGACGCAGAAGGGCTGGAACGAAATGATCCACCGCTACTTCGCCGGCAGCCTGGGCCTGCTGATCCTCGGCCTGGCCATCCATGCGCTGGTTCGCCGTGGCCGCGACGGCCAGCCGCTGCGCCTGCCGCTGCTGCTGCTCGGCGTGGTGATCGCCCAGGCGGCGTTCGGTATGTGGACCGTCACCCTCAAGCTCTGGCCGCAGGTGGTCACCGCGCACTTGCTGGGCGGCTTCACCACGCTGTCGCTGCTGTTCCTGCTCAGCCTGCGCCTGTCCGGCGCCTTCGCCCCGCTGCAACTGCCGGCGCGCCTGCGCGCGCTGGCCGCCGTCGCCCTGCTGCTGGTGATCGGACAGATCGCCCTCGGCGGCTGGGTCAGCAGCAACTACGCAGCGGTGGCCTGCGTCGACCTGCCGATGTGCCACGGCGAGTGGTGGCCGAACATGGACTTCGCCAACGGTTTCCACCTCACCCAGCATATCGGTCCCAACTACCTCGGCGGCCAACTCGACAGCGACGCCCGCACGGCCATCCACATGACCCATCGCATGGGCGCGCTGGGCGTGACGGCGGTGCTCCTGCTGCTGGCCTGGAACCTCCAGCGCCACGGCCTGATCGGCATCACCGCGCTGATGCTGCTGGGGCTGTCCCTGCAGATCGGCCTGGGCATCAGCAACGTGCTGCTGCATCTGCCGCTGCCGGTGGCGGTGGCGCACAACGGCGGCGGTGCGTTTCTGTTGCTGATGCTGGTGCTGGTGAACTACCGGGTCCGCGCACCGGCGACCCAACGCGTCGAGCTGCCCGCCAGCAGCCCGATCACCCTGGACGCGATGGAGCGCCCGGTGGCCTACCCCTCACAAGGTTGAGATTGCACGTTGAGCGTGACGGCCGGCGCCGAGGCGCACCGGCCTCCATTCATCCAGGCGGCACGAAGACGGAGAAATCATCATGGCCAGCGTCATCAGCACTTCCAGCCAAGCCAGCTGGCGCGACCTGCTCGAACTGACCAAGCCCAAGGTGGTCCTGCTCATGCTGATCACCTCGCTGATCGGCATGCTGCTCGCCACCAAGGCCGGCGTGCCCTGGCAGATCCTGGTGTTCGGCAACCTCGGCATCGGCCTGTGCGCCGGCGCGGCGGCGGCAGTGAACCATGTGGTGGACCGGCGCATCGACTCGATCATGGCGCGCACCCACAAGCGTCCACTGGCCGAAGGGCGCGTCTCGCCACCCATCGCCCTGGGCTTCGCCATGTTGCTGGCGGTGGCCGGGATGGCCGTGCTGCTGGTGTTCACCAACGCCCTCACCGCCTGGCTGACCCTGGCCTCGCTGCTGGGTTACGCGGCGCTCTATACCGGCTTCCTCAAGCGCGCCACGCCGCAGAACATCGTCATCGGCGGCCTCGCCGGCGCCGCCCCGCCGCTGCTGGGCTGGGTCGCGGTGACCGGGCAGGTCTCCGCCGAACCGCTGCTGCTGGTGCTGATCATCTTCGCCTGGACCCCGCCGCACTTCTGGGCGCTGTGCCTGCACCGCAAGGACGAGTACGCCAAGGCCGACATCCCGATGCTGCCGGTGACCCACGGCGAGCGCTACACCAAGCTGCACATCCTGCTCTACACCCTGGTGCTGTTCGCCGTGACCCTGATGCCCTTCGTCATCCACATGGCCGGGCTGGTCTACCTGTTCGCCGCGCTGGCCCTGGGTGCGCGCTTCCTCGACTGGGCCTGGGCGCTCTATTGCGGCAGCCGGCCACATGCGGCGATCAAGACCTTCAAGTACTCTATCGCCTACCTGTTCCTGCTGTTCATCGCGCTGCTGGTGGACCACTACCTGCCGCTGCACCTGAACTACTGAGGGTTCGCGAGCAAGCTCGCTGCTACACGGAACTCCCTGTAGGAGCGAGCTTGCTCGCGAACATCGCCGCTCCCCTGCCAGGCACCGGCACGGCACGAACAGCAGCCTCAAGCCCAGACGTCCCGACCCACGAGAACCCCATGACCCGAGTCAACAAGACCGTCTTCATCCTCGTCGCCATCGTCGCCCTGATCCTCGGCCTCACCGTCCAGAAGGTGCTCAACCAGCGCCACCAGCTCGACCCGACCGTGCTGCTCGACGCCGGCATCGTGATCCTGCCGCAGACCCGCAGCGTCCCCGACCTCGCGTTCACCGACCAGGACGGCCAGCCGTTCCAGACTGCCAGCCTGAAGGACAAGTGGTCCCTGCTGTTCTTCGGCTACACCTTCTGCCCGGACGTCTGCCCCACCACCCTGGCGCAACTGCGCGAGCTGCAGAGCAAACTGCCGCCGGAAGCGTTGAAGAACCTGCAGGTAGTGTTCGTCAGCGTCGACCCGCACCGCGATACCGCGCCGCGCATCAAGGAATACCTCGGTTTCTTCAACGCCGGCTTCAAGGGCATCACCGGCTCGGAAGAGAACGTGCAGAAGCTGGCCAACGCCATGAGCATCCCCTACATCCCGGCCGACACCAGCAAGCCCAACTACACCGTCGACCACAGCGGCAACCTGGTGATCATCGGTCCGGACGGCACCCAGCACGGCTTCATCCGCGCCCCGCTGCACAACGACAAGCTCGCGGCCCAGCTGCCCAGCGTGATCAGCGCCAGCAACTGACCCGCGACACCGTGTCTCACCCCCCACGGCCACCCGATAACGGTGGCCGTTGTTTTTTCCGTGTCATTCCCACTCCGGCAAGACAACCGCGAACTTTCTGCTAAATCTATCCTCAGGCCCTGATCCGGTGCAATACGCGGACTTGAAGCCTCCCAAGAGATTTCCTGACCCCGTAGTCAATGTAAAAAATCTGCTACAGGAATCCAGATATCAGTAATGACTCATACTCCATATTAGAAACATTAATTAACACCTATGCCTGAGCCTGTTGCAGGATTAACGGGCCTTTCGGTGGGTAGGGGAGCCTCTGATGGGTGGTCATTCACGGCGAGGATGACATTTCCGTCCGGTCACAATAGGCAATTAGGCTAAGCACCAAGGCCCACGCGGCTGTGGTGAAGACTGGAAAACTGCAGGTCTGAACGTGACTTGTAGTTATCGCTTCGTACCACTCCAGAACTCCTTGAAGCCACCCAGGTTCAATTGCAGAATGCCGCGGCCACCGGGTCAAAGCCCGGTCAACAACAAGCTGTTAAAACAAAAAATAGACCGTTGCCAGTTCAAAACCCGGGTCGCCAACGTAGTAGCCCGGACAATCCCAGGATCACGCAGGAGATTTGCAAGTGCAGATCGGTGTACCCCTCGAGACCCAAGCCGGTGAGACGCGGGTCGCAGCAACGCCGGAGACGGTCAAGAAACTGATCGGGCAGGGCCATCAGGTCGTCATCCAGAGTGGAGCGGGCGTCAGCGCCAGCCAACCGGATGCCGCCTTTGAGGCCGTTGGCGCGAAGATCGGCACTGCCGCCGATGCTTTCGGCGCAGAGCTTGTGCTGAAGGTTGTCGCGCCCAGCGAAAGCGAGCTGGCGCAGATGAAGCCGGGTACCGTGCTGATCGGCATGCTCAACCCGTTCAACAACGAGAATATCGCCCGCATGGCCGAACGCGGCGTCACCGCCTTCGCCCTCGAGGCCGCGCCGCGTACTTCCCGCGCGCAGAGCCTGGACGTGCTCTCCTCCCAAGCCAACATCGCCGGCTACAAGGCCGTGATGCTCGCCGCCAACCATTACCCGCGCTTCATGCCCATGCTGATGACCGCCGCCGGCACCGTTAAGGCCGCCCGCGTGCTGATCCTCGGCGCCGGCGTTGCCGGCCTGCAGGCCATCGCCACGGCCAAGCGCCTGGGTGCGGTGATCGAAGCGTCGGACGTACGCCCGGCGGTGAAGGAGCAGATCGAGTCCCTGGGCGCCAAGTTCGTCGATGTGCCCTACGAGACCGATGAAGAGCGCGAGTGCGCCGAAGGCGTTGGCGGTTACGCCCGCCCGATGCCGGCCTCGTGGATGGAGCGCCAGGCCAAGGCCGTGCACGAGCGCGCCAAGCAGTCGGACATCGTCATCACCACCGCACTGATCCCGGGCCGCAAGGCGCCGACCCTGCTGCACGAGGCGACCGTCGCCGAAATGAAGCCGGGCTCGGTGGTCATCGACCTCGCGGCCTCCCAGGGCGGCAACTGCCCACTGACCGAGGCCGACCAGGTCGTGGTCAAGCACGGCGTCACCCTCGTCGGCCTGAGCAACCTGGCCGCGCTGGTGCCGGCGGACGCCTCCGCACTCTACGCACGCAACCTGCTCGACTTCCTCAAGCTCACCCTGACCGCCGAAGGCTTCACGGTGAACCTGGAAGACGACATCGTCGCCGCGTGCCTGATGTGCCGTGACGGCCAGATCGTGCGCAAGAACGGCTGAAGCCCTTCTTATATAAGAACGCGCCGGACCCCGCGTCCGGCCCTGAAGACCGGTGAGAAACTATGGAAGACATGCTGATCTCCCACGGCATCTACAACCTGATCATCTTCGTGCTGGCGATCTACGTCGGCTACCACGTGGTCTGGAACGTCACCCCTGCCCTGCACACCCCGCTGATGGCGGTGACCAACGCCATTTCGGCGATCGTGATCGTCGGCGCCATGCTGGCCGCCGCCCTGACCGTCACCCCGCTGGGCAAGGCAATGGGCACCCTGGCCGTGGCCCTGGCTGCAGTGAATGTGTTCGGTGGCTTCCTGGTCACCCGCCGCATGCTGGAAATGTTCAAGAAGAAAGCGCCGAAGGCGGAGAAGCACTGACATGAGCATGAACCTCGTCACCCTCCTCTACCTCGTCGCCTCGGTCTGCTTCATCCAGGCCCTCAAAGGCCTGTCGCACCCGACGACGTCCCGCCGCGGCAACCTGTTCGGCATGATCGGCATGGCCATCGCGGTCATCACCACCGTGGCCCTGGTGTTCAAGATCAGCAGCGAGATCGCCACCACCGGCATCGTCTACGTGGTCGTCGGCCTGCTGGCCGGCGGCACCGCCGGTTCGATCATGGCCAAGCGCGTCGAGATGACCAAGATGCCGGAACTGGTCGCCTTCATGCACAGCATGATCGGCCTGGCCGCCGTGTTCATCGCCATCGCCGCCGTGGTCGAGCCGCAGTCCCTGGGCATCGTGCAGAACCTGGGCGACACCATCCCGGCCGGTAACCGCCTGGAGCTGTTCCTCGGCGCGGCCATCGGCGCCATCACCTTCTCCGGTTCGGTGATCGCCTTCGGCAAGCTGTCGGGCAAGTACAAGTTCCGCCTGTTCCAGGGCGCCCCGGTGCAGTTCACCGGTCAGCACATGCTCAACCTGGTGCTGGGCCTGACCACCCTGGGCCTGGGCCTGCTGTTCATGTTCACCGGTAACCTCACCGCCTTCGTCGTGATGCTGGCCCTGGCCTTCATCCTCGGCGTGCTGATCATCATCCCGATCGGCGGCGCGGACATGCCGGTCGTGGTGTCGATGCTGAACTCCTACTCCGGCTGGGCCGCGGCAGGTATCGGCTTCTCGCTGAACAACTCGATGCTGATCATCGCCGGTTCCCTGGTGGGCTCTTCGGGCGCGATCCTCTCCTACATCATGTGCAAGGCGATGAACCGCTCGTTCTTCAACGTCATCCTCGGTGGCTTCGGCGCCGAAGCGGACGCTGGCGGCCCGGCCGGTGCCAAGGAAGCCCGCCCGGTGAAATCCGGTTCGGCCGACGACGCCTCCTTCCTGCTGACCAACGCCGACAGCGTGATCATCGTCCCCGGCTACGGCCTGGCGGTGGCCCGTGCGCAGCACGCGCTGATGGAGCTGGCCGAGAAGCTGACCCATCGCGGCGTCAACGTGAAGTTCGCCATCCACCCGGTTGCCGGCCGTATGCCGGGCCACATGAACGTCCTGCTGGCCGAGGCCGAAGTGCCTTACGAGCAGGTGTTCGAGATGGAAGACATCAACTCCGAGTTCGGCCAGACCGACGTGGTGCTGGTACTGGGCGCCAACGACGTGGTGAACCCGGCGGCGAAGAACGATCCGAAGTCGCCGATCGCCGGCATGCCGATCCTCGAGGCCTACAAGGCCAAGACCGTGATCGTCAACAAGCGCTCGATGGCCAGCGGCTACGCCGGCCTGGACAACGAACTGTTCTACCTGGACAAGACCATGATGGTCTTCGGCGATGCCAAGAAAGTCATCGAAGACATGGTCAAGGCCGTCGAATAAGACGACCGTCGATCCACAAGACACCGGCCTCGCGCCGGTGTCTTGCTTTCCGGCAATGGAAGAAGCTCTGGACATTGGTAGTAAGAAGGCCCCGGCCGGGCGATTTTTCGACCTTGGTATAAGAGCCAAAAATCGCCGAGTCCCTAGACTGGCGGCCTTGCACTTCCTACTGCCCGAGGTTTTCCCATGTACCGTGATCGCGTGCGTATGTCCTCCCTGCTGGACAAGGTGATGACTGCCGACCAGGCCGCGGCCCTGATCCAGGACGGCATGACCGTCGGCATGAGCGGTTTCACCCGCGCCGGCGAAGCCAAGGCCGTACCCAAGGCCCTCGCCGAGCGCGCCAGGCAGGAGCCGCTGCGTATCAGCCTGATGACCGGCGCCAGCCTGGGCAACGACCTCGACAAGCAGCTCACCGAAGCCGGCGTGCTGGCCCGGCGCATGCCCTTCCAGGTCGACAGCACCCTGCGCAAGGCGATCAACGCCGGCGAAGTGATGTTCATCGACCAGCACCTCTCGGAAACCGTCGAGCAGCTACGCAACCACCAGCTCAAGCTGCCGGACATCGCCGTCATCGAAGCCGTCGCCATCACCGAGGAAGGCCACATCGTGCCGACCACCTCGGTGGGCAACTCGGCCAGCTTCGCGATCTTCGCCAAGCAGGTGATCGTCGAGATCAACGTCGCGCACAACACCAACCTGGAAGGCCTGCACGACATCTACATTCCGACCTACCGCCCGACCCGCACGCCGATCCCGCTCACTCGCGTGGACGACCGCATCGGCAGCACCGCCATCCCGATCCCGGCGGAGAAGATCGTCGCCATCGTCGTCAACGACCAGGCGGACTCCCCGTCCACCGTGCTGCCTCCGGACGACGAGACCCAGGGCATCGCCAACCACCTGATCGACTTCTTCAAGCGTGAAGTGGACGCCGGCCGCATGAGCAACAGCCTCGGCCCGCTGCAGGCCGGCATCGGCAGCATCGCCAACGCGGTGATGTGCGGCCTGATCGAGTCGCCCTTCGAGAACCTGACCATGTACTCCGAAGTACTGCAGGACTCGACCTTCGACCTGATCGACGCCGGCAAGCTGCGCTTCGCCTCGGGCAGCTCCATCACCCTGTCGAGCCGCCGCAATGCCGACGTGTTCGGCAACCTGGAGCGCTACAAGGACAAGCTGGTACTGCGCCCGCAGGAAATCTCCAACCACCCCGAAGTGGTGCGTCGCCTGGGGATCATCGGCATCAACACCGCGCTGGAATTCGACATCTACGGCAACGTCAACTCCACCCACGTGGGCGGCACCCGGATGATGAACGGCATCGGCGGCTCGGGCGACTTCGCCCGCAACGCGCACCTGGCCATCTTCGTCACCAAGTCCATCGCCAAGGGCGGCAACATCTCCAGCGTGGTGCCGATGGTCAGCCACGTCGACCACACCGAGCACGACGTCGACATCCTGGTCACCGAAGTCGGCCTGGCCGATCTGCGCGGCCTGGCACCGCGCGAACGCGCCCGGGCGATCATCGACAACTGTGTGCACCCGTCCTACCGCGACGCCCTGAACCGTTACTTCGATGCCGCCTGCGAGCGCGGCGGGCATACCCCGCACATCCTGCGCGAGGCGCTGGAGTGGCATATCAATCTGGAAGAACGCGGCCACATGCTGGCGGCTAGCTGACTCCAGAGACTTTGCGGGCCATTCAGCAATGAATGGCCCGCAAGGGTTTACAGCCGGAAAAAAACCACGTAAAAACACTCTTGAACAGATTTTTATCCCGCTCCAACTGTTCAGCTTCCCTCGCCGCCACCCTCGAAAAGCCTCAGATACCTGTCAATTACGCACCAGAATGGAGCGTAACGGTACAGTTTACCCCTGAAAGAACCATTACAGTTCAAAATAACAATCGCCTGACCAGTCGCAATACTGTTCAACTGTACCTATTCGTCCTGACCAAATAGTCAGATCATATGCTCAATCAATTCAGCAACTGACTACTCGCCACAAGCGAGAAGGATGAACATCATGGAACGTACCCTCGGTTCCGCAGCTCTGAGCACCACCCGTAGCACCTCCAGCGCCCATCGTGGCCTCGTCGGCACCGTTCGCCTGTGGCAGCGCCGCATGGAAAGCCGCCGCCAGCTGGCCCGCCTGGACTCCCGCCTGCTGGCCGACGCCGGCATCAGCGAAGCCCAGCGTTATGCCGAGCTGAACAAGCCGTTCTGGCGCTGATTCACAGTACAACCGGGCCACACTCTCCAGGATCGCCTGAACTGTACTGGTTACATGCCCTGGCCGCTCAGCCCGAGCGGCCGTCGGGCAGCAAAATTTCCTTCTCCGCTTTTTCGTCCAGCAGATTGCGATACAGATCTGCCCAGACCCGCCCCATCGCATCCGCGGTGAACAGTTCGCGATAGCGGACTTCCGCCTGCCGTCCCATCTCGGCCGCCGCTTCCGGATTCTCCCAGCACCATCGCATCGCCTGTCGAAACGCCTGCGGATCGCTCGGTGGCACCACCAGCCCCGTCAGACCGTGCGCATTGATGAAGCTCGTGCCAGTGCCGATTTCGCTGGAAATCATCGGTTTGCCATACATCGCCCCTTCGAGCAGGGAGATGCCGAACGCCTCCGAACGCAGGTGCGAGGGGAATACGATCGCGCGTGACAGCTGCAGCAGGGCGACCTTGTCTTCCTCGCTGACGCGGCCGACGAAACGCACGTGCGACTCGACGTCCAGCGCCGCGGCCTGCGCCTTGAGCTGCTGCTCCAGCGGGCCGGCCCCGACGATCACCACGGGGAAGCCGGTGCCCTTCACCGCTTCCAGGAGGATGTGCAGTCCCTTGTAGTAGCGCATCACACCGACGAACAGGAAAAACTGCTCCCCTACTGCCCTCCGCCAGCGCTCGACGCACTCCGCGGAGGGCTCGGGGTAGGCCTGCTTGTCCAGCCCGTAGGGAATGACGTGCGCCTTGTGCTGGTAGCGGCGCAGCACATCGCTCGAGCCCAGGTAGTTGGGCGATGCCGCGACGATCCGGTCCGCGCTGGACAGGAAGCGATGCATGAGCGGCTGGTACAGCTTGAACAGGTGCTTCTGGCGAACGATGTCGGAGTGGTAGGTGACTACGGTCGGCTTGCGCACGCCGGCCAGCAGGTGCACCACGTCCATGAACGGCCACGGGAAGTGGAAGTTGATGATGTCCGCCTCGGCGGCGAGCCGGCGGAACTGAGGCACGACGCTGTAGGAGAAGCCGGTGGACGCCAGCTGCAGATCCAGGCGCGCCCGGAACACCCGATGACCGTCGACCCTCAGTTCGGCCGGCTCGGGATTGGCGCTCAGGGTCAGCACCTGGTTGTCGATGCCATGATTGTGCCCCGTGCGGCAGAGCTGGTTGATCACCTGCTCGATGCCACCCACGGAGTCGGGCAGGTAGGTCTTGAAAAAGTGCAATACGCGCATTCAGCCCTCCAGAACCTTGCGGTAGACATCGCTGGTAATTCGGGCACAACGTTGCCAACTGAACGCCCCGGCCCGCTCGAGGCCGAGCGCCCGGCAGCGCTGCCAGAACGATTCGTCGTCCACCAGCCGCTGTATGGCTATGCTCATCTCCTGCGGATCCTCGGCATTGACGTACACCCCCGCCTCCCCGGCCACCTCCGGCAGCGAGGAGGTGCGTGTCAGCACCACCGGCACGCCGCTGGCCATCGCTTCCAGCACCGGCAAACCGAAGCCCTCGTACAGCGAGGGGAACAGCAGCGCCCGCGCGCCGGCCAGCAACCGGGCGACGGACTCGTCGCTCTGGTAGCCCAACAATCGCACCTGCCCGGATGCGACAGTCTTCCTCAGCGTCTCATTGAGCGTCTCGTCGCGCCACCCCGGCATTCCAACTATGACCAATGGGAGATGGGCACGGACGCGTTCCGGCAGCAGGGCGTATGCCTTGAGCGCCAGTGTCAGGTTCTTTCGCGGCTCCAGCGTTCCGACACAAATCAGATACTGCCCGGGGACCAGTTCCAGGGGCTGCAAGGGGGCGGCGATCGCCTCCGCTGAGCGGGGGTGAAAGCGCGGGGCGCAGCCCAGTGGCGCCACCGTTACCCGGTCCGCCGGAAGCGCGAAATGCCGGCGTATTTCTTCCGCTACATGCTGCGAGTCGGTCAGCACGCACCGGGAGCGCTCGACCCCCTTTCCAACCCTGCGCTCGATCTCCGCCAACCGATCGCGGGGCTGCGTCTGCGGATAGTGCACATGCGTCAGATCATGCAGCGTCATCACCATCGGTCCTTCGAACTCCAGCGGCCACAGCGTCGGCTCATGGTAGAGCTCGACCCCGCGCGGCGTCAGTCCCTTGTCGAAAGCGCTCTGCTCCAGCCAACGGCGAATACGGTAGGCACCCGGCACACGCTTGGCCGCGTCGGCCCAACGCGAATAGCCGGGCAGCGCGGCCTCGGGCAAGCGGGCACTCCACGTCCAGCCGAGGAACAGTTCGAGTTGCAGCCCCGGCGTCTCACCAAGCGCCATCGCCAGGGCGGCGACATACTGACCAATGCCCGTGCGGGGCGCCTGAAGGATTCGAGCGTTAAGCGCAATCCGCATTCGCACGCTCGGTCTGGGGGATAGACGCCGTGATCGGGTCCGTCCGGGTCGCCCGCTCGAGGAGCTGGAAGCTGGCCTCACGCCAGCCAATCCAGCGCCATTGAGACAGTTCGGACACGGCCGGGAAACGGCCCGTGGTGTCATAGGCGTCGATCATTTCCGCCAGGCTTGCGGGATTGTCCAGGTCGAAGTAGGCCATGAACTCCTGGCCGATTTCCCGGAATACCGGGATATCGCTGGCCATCACCGGCAGCCCTCGCTGCATGGCCTCTACCAGCGGCAAGCCAAAGCCCTCGGCATGGGACGGGAACACCAATGAGCGAGCGTTCGCGTAGGCGTACTCAAGCCCGGTATCGTCGAGGCGGTTGAACATGAACAAGCGCTTGTTCAATTGGGGATGGCGATGGATGGTCCCGATGAGGTCCTCGCTCTTCCAGCCAATCTTGCCGATGATGCACAGGCGAGCCTGGGAGCCGGCAGCCCACAATTGTTCGAAGGCCTGGAGCAGGTAGGCGTGGTTCTTGCGCGGCTCGATGGTGCTCACCATCAGGTAGACCGGCGCTTTCGATGCGAACACGCGAACCAGCTCGGGGTCCGGCTGACGCTCCTTTTCAACCAGGTCCAGCTCGGAACCCAGGTGGAAAAAGTCGAACAGCCGTTTTTCCGCCTCTTCGCGGCCAAGGCGCTTCAGCGCTTCCGCGCGCACCTCATCGCGAATGGTTTCGGAGATGGCGATGAATCCGTCCGCAGTGCGCACGACCCAGTCGAACCAGCGGTCGAATACCTTGGTCAGTCCGGCGTCGCAGAACTGCGAATGGGTGAGCGGAATCAGGTCGTAGATGACCGAGACGATCCGGATGCCCTGGGCCTTCATTCTTTCTGCCAGCCCGTAGAAGTCGACGTGCCAGGAGGAGTCCAGCATCAGGAACACATCACCGGGCTGGATCTCCAGGGGCACCGAGCGCTGAGCCACCATGCCCAGGCGCCGCTCCAGCCAGAGCAGCGTCCGCAACGGCAATGTCATCGACAGGCTGGCCAGCTTCCAGGTCCAGAAGAGCAGCCGCCGGGACAGTCCATCGTCTCTCAGGCCGAGCTTGCCGCTCAGCCGGGAGTGCAGCCCCCAGAAGCGCAGTCGGGCATGATCGAAGCCGTGGATCAGGTGGCGCATCCAGGTCGTCTTGCCGGGCGTGCTGGGCGGGATCAGTTCGAGGACTCGCTTGAGCTGGCCGCCCTGCATGATCACGGGGATGCATTCGACCTTGCCCTGGCGCCCCTCCAGATGCTGCACGACGCTGCGCACGACCCGCTGGATACCCGAGTTGAGGTCGGGATGCTCGTATACGTAAGTGCATTCGATGAGCAGTCGGGTCACGGCAAGCTCCGCATGATTTCAGGTTCCTGGGTGCGTTCCACATCCAGCGTGGCGCCCAGCCAGGAATAGCCAATGAAGTTTTCCCGGGTGCTGTTCACGACATGGAAGATCATGGCGCAGTCCCTCCATTCGTAATTCCCGTCCAGGTGGGAATCCAGGCGAGACACACTGAGGGAAACCGAGTAATTGCCCGTCCCGAGACGCATGGGGAACGTATAGCGATAGACAACGCGCTCACCGGCCTTGAGATGCTCCAGCTCCTGCTTCAAGCGATGGGAATTGATGCCATACATGGCCTGGCCCAGGCGGTCCTTGAGCATGAAGCCGAGCACCAGCCGCTCCACGTCCCGCTTGATCCCGATCGTGACCTCCAGCACCACCTCCGTGCCGACCTCGATCACCTCCAGCGCCTTCCCGCCGGTATCCAGCAGGCGGACAGACTCGACCTCCGCCTCCCCAGTCCCCGAAATGGTGCGGGCCTTGCCGTTATCCATCATTTCCTGGCGGACCATCTGGTTCAGGCCATTGCCCATGCGGGCGTGGTAGTAATCCATGACCGTTTCCGGATCGCCCTGCATGGCGACTCGGCCAAACTCCAGGTAGACGGCTCGATCACAGATCGACTGAATCGCGAAGCGGTCATGGGAAACGATGAGCAGCGTGGTACCTTCGCGGCGGAAACTTCGAATACGCTCGAAGCTCTTGTGCTGGAAGTAGGCATCGCCCACCGACAACGCTTCGTCGACGATCAGCACATCGGGACGGCGCGCGGTGGCCACGCTGAAGGCCAGGCGCATCTGCATCCCGCTGGAGTACGTGCGGACCGGTTGATCGATGGCATCGCCGATCTCCGCGAACGCCTCGATCGACGGCATCAGCGCCTCGATCTCTTCACGCTGCAGGCCCAATAGCTGGGACGCCATGAACACGTTCTGCCGACCGGTGAAGTCCGGGTGGAACCCCATGCCCAGTTCCAGCAACGCCGAAACCAGCCCGCTGACGGAGCAATGCCCGGTGGTGGGCGCGGTCGTCCCGGTGATGATCTTCAGCAGCGTGCTCTTGCCGGCGCCATTGGAGCCAACGATTCCCACAGCCTCGCCCGGCGCGATCTCCAGGTCCACCCCTTGTAGCACCCAGCGTTGCTGGTGCCGGGGTGCCGCCCCCGGAGTCAGCCATTCCCGCAGGCGGGACCAGCGCGAAGGATACTGACGGTAGGCCTTGCCCAACTGATGTATACGAATATGTCCCATCAGAGCTCATCCACCATTTCACCCGAGCGCCCACGGAACAGCAGCAGCGCCATGACACACAGAATCCCCCCCGTAACGGCCAGCGGCACCAGTTGCGACCAGTCCGGCCAACGGTCATACAGAAAGAGGTTCTGGTACGACTGGATCAGCGCCGTCATCGGGTTGAGCTCGATCGCCCGGCGAATGGGCTCCGGCAGGATGGCGAGCGGATAAACGATCGGGGTGAACCAGAACCAGAACTGCAGGAGTATCCCGAACATCTGCCCCACGTCGCGGAAGAACACGTTGAGCAGCCCCAGCAACATGCCCAGGCCGCCCGCGAACATCAGTTGGAGAACGAGCAGCAGCGGGAACGCCAGCAGCGCCATGCCCGGCAGCCGCCCGCTGATCAGCAGGAAGCCCAGGAACAGGCCGAAGATGATGGCGAAGTTGAGCAGCGAATTGAGCATGCCCACCAGCGGCAGGCAGATCCTCGGGAAGTTGAGCTTCTTCAGCAGGTTGGCGTTGTCCAGGAACATCGTCAGGCTGCGGGACACCACCTCGGAGAACAGGCCCCAGGTCAGAAGCCCCGAACACAGGAAAACGCTGTAGGCAAGCTTGTCATCCACCCCCGGCAAGCGCGTTCGCATGACCTCCGAGAAAATCACCGTGTAGACCAGGATCATCGCCAGTGGGTTGAGGACGGTCCACACGACGCCCAGCAACGATCCCCGATACTTCGACTCAAACTCGCGCTTGACGCTACCCAGGATGAATCCCCGGTACTGCCACGCGCCTTTCAACATGCTCAGCGACATCAGACAACCCTGCCGTACACATCCTCGAAGCGGACGATATCGTCCTCACCCAGGTACTCCCCGCTCTGCACCTCGATCATCACCAGGTCGATCACCCCTGGGTTCTCCAGACGATGGCGATGTCCCGCCGGGATATAGGTCGATTCATTGCTGTTGACCAGGCGCACCGACTCGCCGTTGGTCACCTTGGCCATGCCCTGTACCACCACCCAATGCTCGCTGCGGTGATGGTGCATCTGCAGAGACAGCGACGCGCCGGGCTTGACCACGATGCGCTTGATCTTGAACCGCGAGCCCTCTTCGAGAACCGTGTAGGTGCCCCAGGGACGGCTGACGGTGCGGTGCAGGCGATAGGCTTCGTTCTCGCTGTCCTTGAGCTGCTTCACGACCTTGCGGACATCCTGGGCACGGTCGGAGCGGGCGACCAGGATGGCATCGGCGGTCTCGACGATGATCAGCCCCTCGACGCCCACGGCCGCGATCAGGCGACCCTCGCTCTGGACGAAATTGTCACGACTGTCGACGAAGATGGCGCTGCCCGCGGCTCGGTTGTTCTGCGCGTCAGCCTCGACCAGCGCGCTGAGGGCGGTCCAGGAGCCGATATCGCTCCAGTCGAAGGTCGCCGGCACCACGGCAACGCGTTCGGAGCGTTCCATCAGCGCGTAATCGATGGAGATGTCCTCCAGCGCGCAGAACTGCTCGGCCGACAGCTCCTGCTGCACGAAATTGCCCAGGTCATCCGGCTGGCTGGCCATCTGGCAATCGATGGCCCGCTCCAGCAGCTCCGGCGCATGCTTTTCCAGCTCGGCGACGAAAGCGCCGACCGTGAAGCAGAACATCCCCGAGTTCCACAGGAAGGTACCGCTCTGCAGGAATCCCTGCGCCGTCGCCAGATCGGGCTTTTCGACAAAGCGCTTGACCTTGCTGCCGCCCCGATCGTCGAGCCCATCGCCCATCTCGATGTATCCGAAGCCGGTTTCCGGCGCCGTGGGCACCACGCCGAAGGTCACCAGATGCCCTTCCTCCGCCAGCGCGGCGGCATGCTCAACCGCACGGACGAAGGCTTCGGAATCACAGATCAGGTGATCGGCCGGCATCACCACCATTGTCACATCGTCACCATGACGGGCGCGCAGGGCGAGGGCCGCGACCGCTATCGCCGGCGCCGTATTACGCCCCTCGGGCTCGAGGATGAAGTGGCCGCGTTGGCGCAATTTGGCAGCGAGGTAATGGTCCTTGCTCTGGAAGAAGTAATCACGGTTGGTCACCGTGACGATGTCGCCGTCCGTGCCGATCAGTTCGGCGGCTCTCCGGTAGGTCTTCTGCAGCAGCGACTGGCCGTCCGGCATCGCCATGAACGGTTTGGGCTGCCCCTCGCGAGATACCGGCCAAAGGCGCGTTCCCGCGCCGCCGGAAAGAATCACGGGGATCAACATGGACTACTCCTTGTCGACGCGACGCAGATCCGCATCAACCATCATGTGGATAAGAGACTCCAGGCTGGTCTTGGGACTCCAGCCCAGCACGCGTTCCGCCTTGGCGGGATTCCCGAGCAGGACGTCCACCTCGGCCGGACGGAAGAACGCCGGGTCTACCACAACATGATCCTGGTACTTCAGACCGACATAATCGAACGCGATGCGGCACATCTCCCGCACCGTCGTGGTGACGCCTGTCGCCACCACATAATCATCGGGGCGCTCCTGCTGGAGCATCAGCCACATGGCCTCGACGTAGTCCCCCGCAAACCCCCAATCCCGCTTGGCATCGATGTTGCCCAAACGCAGTTCGCCCTGTTTCCCGAGCTTGATCCGCGCCACCGCATCCGTGACCTTGCGGGTGACAAACTCGATACCCCGCAACGGCGACTCATGGTTGAACAGAATGCCGCTGGAAGCATGCAGGCCAAAGCTCTCCCGGTAGTTCACCGTGATCCAGTGACCGTACAGCTTGGCCACGCCGTAGGGGCTGCGCGGGTAGAACGGCGTACTTTCATCCTGCCGCTCGGCCTGGATCAGTCCGAACATTTCGCTGGTGGATGCCTGGTAGAAACGAGTCTCCGGGCTGAACTGCCGGATCGCCTCGAGCAGGTGGGTCACCCCCAGCCCATCGACGATGCCCGTGGTGACGGGCTGGTCCCAGGAGCTGCCGACGAAACTCTGCGCCCCCAGGTTGTAGACCTCGTCCGGCCTAGCCTTGATGATGGCGCGCTGGATCGAGCAGGCATCGGCCAGGTCGCCTTCCAGGTAGTGGATCCGGGACTCGATCTCCAGCTCGCGCAATCGCCAGCGGGTATCGGAGCTGCGCCGCGCTACCAGCCCGTATACCTGGTAGCCCTTGTTGAGAAGCAGTCTGGCAAGGTAAGCGCCATCCTGGCCGGTAACACCCGTGATCAGTGCAGTTCTTGTCATTCTTGTAACACCCGTGATTCCCAGTCGGACAGAATCGCCCGCAGGGTTTGTCTTATCGTTATTTCCGGCTTCCAGCCGGTCGCCTCATGCAGCTTCAGAAAGCTGCCACATACTCGGCGTTGCTCCGCCCGCCTCATGCGGGCAGCGTCCTGCACAAGCTCGATCTCGATACCGGCCAGCTCGCTCAACTGGACGATGAGATCGCGAATCTTTCGTTCCTGCCCCGAGCAGACGTTATACACCTCGCCTGCCATGCCTCGATCCAGGATTGCACAATAAGCGTCGATGACATCCGCCACATCCAGAAAGTCCCGCGTGACATCGATGTCTCCGACTTCGAGTCGCGGCGGCTGGAGCCCCCGGCCGATACGGGCAATCTGGCGCGCGGCGCTGGACAGCACGAAGCTCTCCTTCTGCCCCGCCCCCACATGATTGAACGGGCGCGCCAGCATGATGCGCCAGCCCTCGGTGTAACTCCATTGCCGGCACAGCAGCTCGGCGGAGAGCTTGCTCACCGCGTAGGGATTGCGCGGCGCCGGAATCATCTGCTCATGGATGGGCAGACACGCCTCGGCCACCTGCCCGTAGACGTCCCCGGAACTGACATACAGGAAGCTGCCCTGAAAGCCCGCCCGTTGTAGCGCCTGAAGCAGATTCAAGGTACCCAGCAGATTGACCTGGAAGGTCGCCTCCGGATCGCGGAAAGCCTCCGGGACGAAGGTCTGTCCAGCCAGGTGGATGACCGCATCCGGCAGCTCCTGCGCCAGGGCCGCATCCAGCGATGGCGGGCTGAGCAGATCGAAGGGCTTGTCTGCGACCAACCGCCAGGCGGAGTCCTTCTGCCCCGTGAGACGCGCGCGCAGATGACGCCCCACGAACCCCCTCAGACCGGTCACGAACAGTTTTCTAGACAAAGCGGTCCCCTGTTGATGAACGTTGGATCTGCTGTGATCGATTCACGCCAGCTCGCGCGCCGCAGTGGAGCGCACCGCAACATCCCGGCTGTCCTCCTCGGCGCCCACGAAGCGCGCCAGCCGCTGGCGAGCGAGCTCCGCACCTTTGCGGCGAAGCGGCTGCTCCACCAGCCGATAGTTCAACTCCGCCGCCACGACCATCATGACCAGCGCCGTCAGTACCAGTTCGAGCGTGAAGCTCGTCCCCAGTTCAACACCGCGCGCCTGAGCATAGCGGTGCCACAGTTCAGTGCTCGCATGGAAGGCGCAGATGTGAATTACATAAATCGCGTACGAACGCGAGCCCAGCCAGCCCAGCCCCTTCGAAAGCGCCGCGGGCACAGGCAAGTAGCCTTTGTCGTAACTGGCGATACCTACCAACAGCAACGAAACGATGGCGACCAGCCCAACGGCGACCGGCACCGCGATCATCTGTCCGGGAATGGCACCTAGGAGATAGACCAGCAGTCCTACGAACGCCACACGCAACCAGCCCTTGTCCGCCAGGAAAGTCGGTTCGAACTGCCGATAGAGTTCGGTACGGCTCACCAGGTACAGGATGACGCCCCACACCATCGCGTCGAGGCGGAACGAAAACAGCATGGCACTGACAGGTCCCGCGAACGGATCACGGCTAAGACCGAATTGCAGCGCGATGAGCCCAAGCAGGAGTCCTACCCGCCAACGCCAGGACCTGACCAGCAAGAGGAACAGTGGAAACAGCAAGTAGAACTGCTCCTCGAGCGCCAGACTCCAGTACACTGAGTTCGGGCCGAGCAGCTTGCCATACTGATTGGCAAGGTTGGCAGTAAAGGTCATGACTGCAGTCAGGCTGCGCAGGTTCTCGAACCAGGAGCCAAAGCTGCCCGACTGATTGAATGCAAGCGACAACGCCAGCGGAACCAGAATCCATAGCCACGCGGTTGGCAACAACCGGTAGAAACGCCGCAACCAGAAAGCCTGGGCAGCGACGGCAAACAGCCCTTTGTCATGATAACGGTCCAAGTGCTCCAGATAGCTCTTGCTGACGACATAACCGGAAATACAGAAAAAGAGGTCCACACCGGTCCAGGGCATATATACGCTGAGCAGTGGAAGAAACGTCTCACTGTAGAACGGCAGCAGTATCGGCAAGTGCGTCGCGATGGTCATGGCGATGGCCAATGCCCGCAGATACTCGATATCCAGATTCTTTTTATTATTCACGCAACGACTCCGGTCACGGCTCTTCCCTGACAGCAATAATTCCTGATCGGTGGGACTGGCTTTCACTTGTCCGAGTACCCTGTCCAACGAGCCAGGCATTGGCGATTTTCTTGCCTCGCTCGCGCAACGGAATTTCCAGCAGGCGGTAGTTCAACTCGGCCAACACCAGCGTCAGTACGATCGCAGTGATGAGGAACGGGTAGAAGAATGCGTCTCCGAAGCCAGGGCTCTCAGGGCTCAGGCGGAACCAGAGTTCACGGGTGAAGTAATAGGCCGGCATATGGATCAGATAAATCGCGTATGACCGGGCTCCCAACCAAACCAGCACACTCGATAGCGGCCCGAATACCGCACAGAGATAGTTACGGTTATAGGAAGCCGCCCATACCAGCGCCGCCGACAACAAGGCGATCACGCTGGAACGCATGCTGACGATATTGAGTGAGTTCGACCCCATCGCCAGCAACCCAATCAGAAGCACGGAAACGAAAATGCCGCTCATGAATGGGTTGTATAGGAACGAGGGCATGAAGAGCTGATAGGAGTCCCGACGCGACCAGATGGCAACGAGTACACCTAAACAAAGTGCATCCAAACGAGTGCAGACCAACAACATATGGTAGCCATCGCGCGGTAGCAGCAATTGCAGGATTGCTACCGCCGCCACCAGGACAATCAGTCGCTTTCTAAGCAGGACACACAGCAGGGGAAAGATTAGATAAAACTGCTCTTCCAACGACAAGCTCCAGTAATGCGCGGTTACTCCGTACTCGAAATGAGCAAACGAGGCGGCAAGCCGGAAATTGGCGATCTGGAGCACCGCAGCGACCGTGGCTTCTATGTTTGCCCGCACACTGCCAAATGCCCCTGACTGGTTAAAGAACGCCGCCGCCAGCAATGCCAGGGCCAGCCATAACCAGGCCGATGGCAGCAAACGCCATGCACGGCGAATCCAGAACGCAATCGATAGCTTCAGCGCATGTTCACGACTCGATGCCGCCTCAAGTCGAGGCACCAGATCGCGCGCGATCACAAAGCCAGAGATCGCAAAAAACAGATCAACCCCTGACGCTCCGCCGAAATAGCTGAAGAAACGGCTCAGGTTAGGAGTCATCCAGGTAAAGAGATTCAGGCTGGTGTGAAAAACCACCACCATCAGCACCGCAACGCCCCGTAGTAATTCAATGTCGGCGATCTTCTTGTTACTCATCTCTGTCGACTCTATGGCTTACGGGCGATGATCACCTGGCTCTTGGGCATGACCTGGTCCAGCGCCTCCTTAACCTTCGCGCCCTGAGGCAGGGAGAGCAATTCACTCCAGGTCCTGTCCCATTGATCGAGCAGCGGATGCCAGGGCTCCGAAAGACTCGGCTGGCCAGATGCCCAGTAGAAGAACCACCACAGCGTGCGATAGAAGCCATACCCCAGGCGCCGCTCGACCTCCAGGCCAGCTTCACGCACCAGGGCTTCGAACTCGTCGCGTTCGAAGATGTGGATATGGTTCGGCTTCTGGAAATAGCTGTCGGGAGCAATGCCCTGCTGCGCCTTCTCCCCGTGCGGGTCCGGTACCGTCAGCAAAAACAGCGAGCCAGGTTTGGCCACTCGCACCAGTTCGTTCAGAAAGCGCGCGGGATCGTCGACGTGCTCCAGCACCTCCATAGCGATAACCCGGCTGACACGCTCATTCTCAAGCGGAATCGGGTTGGCATCCGTGACCAACGGATAAACCGCACGGGCCTGTGTGTCGCGAACCCTTGCAACCGCGGTCTCGACATTCGATTCATCAATGTCAGCGACGAAAATTTCCGCCCCCTGACGTCCGGCGAACAGCGTGAACCCCCCATCGCCGCAGCCGATATCCAGCACGGAGTCTTCGGAGGTAATCGGGAATCCTTCGATCAATTCGCCCTTGTCATTCTTGAACCAGCCACTGAGCGACATGTCCACCAGCCCAACGGGCAAAACCAATGGCGACAACGATTCACTGTCAGGTACCGGAGGCTGTTCTACAGCGCCCTCATCCAGGTCTTTCTTCTGTAGCAGTTTCTTCAAGCGATAAAGCATCCGCACTCCTTATGAGCTCGATGTTGGCGCGGCACCGTGCCATGAAAACAGCACTGCTCCTTGAGTAATACGCTGACTCATCCGACCAGCTCTCCATCGAGTCGGAGTATCGACTCCAGGAAAGGATGCAGTCGTGAGTTGACCGCCTTGCGCGAGCAATAACCCTCCATCCGTAGGATGGCCTGGGCTGCCATCTCGCGATATACATCAGGCTCCTGCCGAATCAGTTGATAAGCCTTGCGATAAGCCTCGATCAACGACATCCAATCGATCTGCTGCCTGCACGTACGAATCGCCGATCGCGGGTCGTGCGGCCAGGAGGTTGCCTCCGCCCAGCTCTTCACCACGAAGGCCACCTGCTCATCGATGTAGTCGCTCATCCCCGAATGGGCGGGCGCGATCGCGGGCTTGCCGCAAGAAAGGAACTCCATCAGCGGCAGACACTGCCCTTCCCCGAAGGAAGCATTCACGACATAGGATGTGGATGACATCAACGCCTGGTAATCGGCATCCTCCAGATAACCGTGCATCAATACGATCCGGCACTGGAACGGCGGCAGGCGGGCCATGCAACGCGCCATCGCGGTCAGGGCCGAGCAGTAGTCGCGGTGGGTCAGCTTGAAGACCAGCACGGCATCGGGTGTCTCGGCGAATGCCGTGCAGAAGGCGGTGATCAGGTCCTGCCAGTTCTTCCGGCCGTCATAGGGGTTGAACACGGTGCTGAACACCACCCCTTGCAGTTCGATGGCGAACGGCGCCGGCGTGAACAACGCCCGATGAGGGAACGGATCCTCCTCGACGACATCCTGCTCGGCAGCCAGATCGGAAACCGGCTCCGATGCCACCCACTCTCGTCCCAGCAGCTTGCGCGCCACGCGCTTGGCGAACGCCGGCACAAGATCCTGCAGCACCAGCAGGTACCAGGTCGCCAGATAGCGGCGATGGATCTTCGCCCACTGGCGCCAGGAGAACGCCTCCCGAATCACGACGGGCTCGGCTACCACAGGGGGAATCGCATCGGACAGCCCCTCCTGCTCGACCGGCGGCGCCTCGCCCTTGAACAACAAATGCCAATGGTCAGGGTCCGCGTGCAGGAACAGCGACAGGTCCAGGTTTCGGCTGTCGAAGACAACCCCGTCGCCCCGGATCGTCTGCCGCTCCCCACCCCCGTCGGCCTGCCTGATGGCCTCGAAGGCATCCCAGACCGGCGACGGGACCGACAGAATCGGGTAGGCATCCGGCACCTGCTTGCGAACGGCGTCCACCGTCGACAGAGAATGGGTTATCGCCTGGCCGAACTGGCGCAGCATGAAGGCCCAGTCCTGGGCGTTGTCATGCAGCCAGGTCTCATGCGGAATGCTGTCGAACTCCCAGGCGAACACGGGGATCGTCGGGCACTCCAGGGTCGCCAGAGTCTTGTTGGGTGGCGAGAAGCTGAGGAAAACGCAAGGCTCGCCACGCTCCCGGCATTCGCGATAAAGCGCATCGACCTCGGTTGCGGGATCACTGATGACTACAACCTCGCCGAGCTCGCGCAGCGCGGGAAGGAACTCCTTCAGGACGAAGTAGTAGCTGTATTCCGGCGCTCCCAGGCTGGTGCGGATGGTCGCGGCATTGGTTTGCGAATAGACCAGGATCCTCATGAGCCGGCCCTCGCCTGCTGCCGCTCGGCAAGCGGGCCGGTCGAGGCCTGCGCCTGGGTCCGGGCGAAGAACGTACGCCAGGCCTCGGCCATGTCGTCCAGGGACGCCCGCTCGCGCACGACAGCGCGCGCACGTTGCGACAACGCTCGATAGCGTTCAGGCTCGTCGACGGCGATGGCGAAGCCACGGGCGAAGACCTCGCAGAACGACACCCAGTCCAGCCGATGGTCCCGCAGGTACAGGCGCTTATCCGGATCCCGCCCCCAGTACGCGGGCTGCACCGATGACCGAAGGCGCAGCTCGCTGTCGTCATCGACCCAGCCGGACAGCGCGCTATGGCAAGGCGCCAGCACCGGGCGCCCGGCGCTCATGAACTCCTGCACGGTAATCGCCGAAGCCTCGCTCTGCGCGGGGTGCACCAGGTAGTGGCTTGCCGCGACCAGGCGCTCGTACTCGGCATCCTCGAGATAGGCATTGATCACCACCACGCGGCACTGGAACGGCGAAAGGCGCGACAGATTGGTCAACATTGCGATCCGTCCCGAGGAAAGATCGCTATGAGTCAGCTTGAAGACCAGGGTGGCATCGGGCTGATCCCTGAAGGTCCAACAGAATGCGGTCAGCATTTCCGTCCAGTTGCGGGTTTCATCCTCGGCCCGCAGCACACAGGTGAAAACGACACCATGCAGACGCACACGCTGCTCAACCACCGGCAACTCATTTGAAACCACCTCCACCGTCACGGGAGGCGGTGCCGGCGCCTCCAACGGCGCCTGGCGAACCTGCAGTGGCGCGATAAAGGCTTCCTTGAACCAGTCCCGCAGCAACGCCCGGCTGACGCTCAGACGTTGCTGCCAGCGCGACGGCGCAGGCTCGTCGGATACGGGCTCGGCATCGAGCACCGGTTCAGGCTCCGGTTCAGGCTCTGGCTCCGGACGCGCGAGCCCGTCCACCGACAGCCCGATCGACGGGCTGTCCAGAAGCTGGCCCCGAAAGCTCAACGTGCGCGGCCGCAGCGACGGCGCGCAACCCTCCTCGCTGCCCAGGCCGGCAAAGCGCTCCCACGGCTGCGCGGCGCTGACCAGGACTGGGAAGTCGGCCCCCATCAGGCGACGTATCGCCCGTGCGGCCTGCTCGCTAAAGGTAATGGCGCCCGCGCTGCGCTCCAGATGAACGCGCCAGTCTTCGGGAGCCGTCTCCAGCGAGTCGAATGCCCAGGGCAGGACATGGAAACAGGGGCAGCCATCCTCCAGCCCCGAGGGCGGTGGAAATCCGAAGCTGCAGATCGCCACGCGATGCCCCTGATCACGTGCGTGACGGCAGAGCGCGGCTACATCGGTATCGGCAACCACCTCGACAGGCTCGCCCAGCCTCATCAGCACAGGCCAGAGGGCATGCGCGAGGAAATGCAAACCCTGTCCAGGGAGACCCAGGATTTCGGAGGGTGCCAGCCCTTCGAACTGACTCCGGACAAGAATGATCATCTTCATCTTTGTATTCAGCGCCCCGATATCAGAGGGCCATTGTTGTTATTGATGCTGGGTGCCCAAGGCTTCGATCGGACATCTCCGTGCCGGAACCCCAAAGGTCCTGTGTGAACGCAGAAGTGCAGCGGCGAGTGATCCCCCGTGTGGCGTCTAGAAAGCCATTTCAGGGGGGACATTGCAAGGAAATCGATACAGATGCCCTCCGCCTGCTGCAGAACAGTCATTCCGACCCCGCACAGTGTGCCTACACAAACACACCCAGCTGTGACTGGCGAGTCGAGTTCGGTAACCGACATCCTTGCCCTCCCACCTTGATCCAAACCTGTGAGGAGGATCGCATCATGGACAGCACGCCTCTACTCGCCGTCTCCTATCCTCGTCAACCGGTGAGAACCGCACGCCTGCGGGCGTTCCGGCAATGGCTGCAGAACGCCCGCACCCGCCGCCAGCTGGCAGCGCTGGACAGCCGACAACTGGCCGACATCGGCATCAGCCCCAGCGAACGCATGAGAGAAATTTCGAAACCGTTCTGGCGCTGATCTCTGGTGACGCCCCTCAGTCTTGGCTAGTCTGAGCTCAGGTAGAGTGGCCTCCCCCCCGGCCACCTTGTTTGATCCTATCCGGAGCCACTCCATGAAGAAGAGCCTTCAACTGATCGCCGCCGCCGCCCTGATCGGCAGCGCCACCGGCGCCTTCGCCACCAGTTTCGTCTACACCACCGACCTGTCGGTGCGCGCCACCGGCGCCACTTCCGACGCCACCTCCAACATCAGCAACTCCTTCAAGGACGACAAGATCGTCCTCGAAGCCAAGGACGACGCCGCCACCTTCGTCGCCAGCCAAGGCGAGATCCGTGGCGCCCACCTGGAAGCCGCCCTGCGCCACATCCGCACCAGGATGCCGGCCCTGGCCGCCAACGACCAACAGCTGGCACAGGCCATCCTGACCATCTGACGCCTCCCCGCGCCGGGCACTCCGCCCGGCGCGCCGCGCTGGCCCTCGCCGGCACATTCCGTTAGCCTTGGCGGTCGTGCTTTTCCGATCATCTCCGCCCATGCGCCCTCTACTGCTCCTGTTGCCGATATCGTTCTGCGCCCTGCCCGCCCAGGCGTTCGACCAGACCACCCAGTTCCCGGTGAAGACCAGCTACGTCACCAGCAAACTGACCAGTACGCCGTTCGAGAACAAGCTGCTGCGCAACGCCCGTGACGACGCCGCAGGGTTCATCGCCACTGGTGGCGAGCTGCGCGGCGTCCGCCTCGAAGCGGCGCTGCACTGGCTGCGCCAGCGTCATCCGGAGCTCGCGGCGAACGATCGGGAACTGGCCGAAGCGATTCTTGCCCAATAAGTCGTGAGCAGCTCCCGCTGCCCTTTCGGAGACATCCATGCGCCTTTGCTCGATCCCCAAGAGCCCCCTGATCCTCGGTCTGCTGCTCGCCGCCTGCGCTTCCGGCGCCCAGGCGCAGTCGGTGATTCGCGTGTTCAACATCACCACCAACGCCTTTGCCCGCAGCATCGACTTCACCTCGGACACCACCACCTCCGTGCGCGACATGAAGATCGTCCAGGAAGCCCGCGACGACGCCGCCAGCTTCGTTGGCAGCGCCGGTGCGATCCGTGGCGCCCAGCTGGAAGCCGCGTTCAAGGTGCTGCGCGAAGACGTGCCGCAGGCGCGTGACGCCTCCGACCAGGCCCTGGCCGAAGCCATCCTCGCTCTGTGAGACTCCGGGTTGGCCGCTGGCTGGCGGCCCTTGCACTGATCGTCGCCGCCAGCAGCCAAGCCTCGCTCCGCCTGGAGCTCGACACCGACGGATTGACCGGCGCCCAGCGCCAGGCCAGCCAGCGACTGCTGGACGAGGCCCTGCAGACGCTGCCGGCCGGCTTCGTCGAGCGCCTCGACCGCACCGTCGAGGTGCAGTGGCGCGACGACCTGCCCAGCAACGGCATGGGCCGCGCCCTGCGCCCCGACGCTATCGCCCTGAGCAACCGCTACCTCGCCGCGCTCACCGACGGCAGCGCCGCCACCCAGCAGACCGGCCGCACCCACGGCACCCTGCGCCGCGAGCTGCTGGCCGCCCTGCTCCACGAGCTCACCCACCTGTACGACCGTGCCCGCCTGTGGGACGCCGACGAAGCCCGCGTCATCCGCCGCTGCACGATGCGCGACAAGAGCCTGGGGCGCGTCGGTGCCCCCTCGGAGTGCCGTGGCCAGACCGGCCGCCGCTTCACCCTGTCGGACGACCCGCGCCTGCTCGACCTGGCCGGCTGGCCGCAGTACGCCGGCAAGCACGGCGAGCGCGAACAGCACAACCGCTTCGTCCTGCGCACCCCGGACAGCTACGAGCTGAGCAACCCGCGCGAGTACGTCGCGGTGAACATGGAGTACTTCCTCCTCGACCCCAGCTACGCCTGCCGCCGCCCCGCGCTGTACCGCTACTACGCCGCGCGCTTCGGCGAGCGCCCGCATGACACCTGCGCCAGCAGCTACGCCTACCTCAATGCCGGCCGCGACTTCGGTCGCCAGCCGCTGGGCTACCTCGACCCGGAGCGGGTCTACGAGGTGGACTACTTCATCGCCGAGGCCAACAACGACATCGCCAGCCGCTGGGGGCACACCATGCTGCGCCTGGTGGTCTGCGCGCCGGGCCGCCCGCGCGGGCCGGACTGCCGTCTGGACCTCGACCAGCACCTGGTGCTGTCCTTCCGCGCCTTCGTCGGCGACCTGCAGCTCTCCAGCTGGGACGGCCTGACCGGCGCCTACCCGTCGCGGCTGTTCGTGCTGCCGCTGTCGCAGGTGATCGAGGAGTACACCAAGGTCGAGCTGCGCAGCCTGGCCTCGATCCCGCTGCGCCTGAGCCGCGAGGAGATCAACAGCCTGGTGGAGCGCTCCGCGCAGAGCCACTGGAGCTATGACGGCAACTACTACTTCCTGTCCAACAACTGCGCCGTGGAAACCCTGAAGCTCCTGCGCAGCGGCGTCCCGCGGCAAAGCCTGCAGAGCATGGACAGCATCACCCCCTACGGCGTGCTCGGCCTGCTGGAAAACCAGGGCATCGCCGACCCGAGCGTGCTGGACAACCCCAAGGAAGCCCTGCGCCTGGGCTATCGCTTCGACTCCTTCCGCGACCGCTACCAGGCCATGTTCGACGTGCTGAAGCAGCGCCTGGACATCCGCCAGGACAAGGTCGAGGACTGGCTCGCGCTGCCCGCCACCGAGCGCCGTCCGTGGTTCGACAAGGCCGACCTGCGCGCCAGCGCCGCCCTGCTCCTGCTCGAACAGGCCTCGCTGCGCCGTCAGTTGCTGCTGGCCCAGGACGAGCTCAAGCAGCTCTACCTGAGCAACCGCGACGACCTGAGCGCCGACACCCGGCTGGCCACCGCCGGCAAGACGCTGCAACAGATCCTCGACGACAGCGGCTTCCTCAGCCGCCCGGCGGAACTGCTCGACGGCGGCTACGGGCTGCCCCAAGCGAAGGAAACCACCACCCTCGAGCAGCAGACGCAGCAACGGCAGAAGCACCTGCGCCAGCTCAGCGACGACCTCGACCGCGAAGTGCGCGCCCTGCTGACGCCCGAGCGCCGCGCCGAACTGGCGGCGCTGGAGGCCAACACCAAGCAGATCGGCGCGCACCTGCGTGCGTTGCACAAGGCGGCGGGCGGGTTCGAACTGCCCTGACAGGGTTCAGGGCTCGTAGGAGCGAGGCATCGCCAGCGTAGGGCGTACAACCGTTCGCGGTTGTACGCCGATTCACCCGTCCCCATCGCGACTCCATAGCCGGCCTCGGATTGCCCCGAAGCCAAGGTCAAACGGCGCATAACGTCGAACGTTATACGCCCTACATTCGTGCGTAGTCCGCTCGCCCATCCGACGCGCCGTTCGCGAGCAAGCTCGCTCCTACGAAGAGCCTGACGGCGTAATACCTGTGGGAGCGAGCTTGCTCGCGAACAAAACCCCTCGTAGAAAACTAGAGCTTCTCCTCCCACTCCTCCGGCAGCTGCTCATCCAGGTGAATCCACGGCAGCCGACTCTTCACCCAGATATGCCGATTCGGCGCCACATTGGCCACGTCGTCCAGCGTCGCCGTGGTGAGGTCCAGGGTCTCCGGCGCGAGGTCGGTGAACAGCGCCAGTTGCGCCCCGCAGTTGCCGCAGAAGTAACGGACGCAGGACGGCGAAGAGTGGTACTCGGCGGGCGTGCCGGCGGTCCAGCGGAAGCTTCCCAGCGGCACCGTGGCCCAGGTGGTGACGATGCCGCCGGTGGTGCGCCGGCAGATCGAGCAGTGACAGTGGGCAACGTCGTGCAGCTCGGCGTCACACGCATAACGCACCTGCCCGCAATGGCAGCCACCGGCATGTGTAGCACTCATGGGGGTTCTCCTGGTTCAGTCGTATTCGGCGGCCTCGTGGTCGCCCAGCAGCCGCCGTTGTCGCGGTGTGCAGGCGGCGAGTACCTCGGGGTCGAAGGTCCAGTCCAGGTAGGGCGAGAACTTCTGCGCGACCATCCGCCGGCCGTAATGCACCTGCAGCAGGTAGCGCGTGCGGTCGCTCAGGTTGCGGCTGCCGGCGTGCCACAGGTCGCTGCGAAACAGCAGGCAATCGCCGGCGCGGCACAGCACCGGCTCGGCCACCCTGCCCCGCCATTCGCGCTCGTCCGGCCGGGGCGCCCGGCCCGCGCGGTGGCTGCCGGGAATCACCCAGGTCGGACACAGGGCTTCGTCGATGTCATCCAGGTAGATCTGCGCGGTGCAGATGAACATCGGCACCTCGAAACCCGAGTCCAACAGCTCCGCCGGCAGCGCGACGGGCAGATAGTCCTGGTGCATCTCGGCACCGATGAAACCGGGATGGCAGCGCCAGGCGGTCTGGCCGATCGCATGGCAGTCCGCGCCCAGCGCCGCTTCGGCCAACCCGATCAGCTCCGGCGGATCGAGATACGGCAGCCAGCGCGGCGAGCGGTTGAACACGCACTTGTAGTGATCCACCAGGCCTTCGTAGTCCCAATGGAACGGCCGCAGGCCATCGATCAGCTCGCGCACGTCGGCCACCTGCGCGGCATCCAGCAGGCCACGCAGCAGGACGAAGCCATCCTCGTGCAGCGCCTGCAGGCGGCTCACGGGGCGAGTTCTCCGCTCCCCAGTGCGACCTGGGCGCGCGCCAGCGCATCGAGGAACGCCCCCAGCACCTCGCCCGGCTCCGCGCCCTGGCGCGTCACGCAATGGAACTCGGAGACGTAGGCCAGCTGCGCCGGGCGGATCGCCCGCAGGCGTCCCTCGGCCACCCACTCGCCGGCGTAATGGGTCGGCAGGTAGCCGATGAAGGTGCCGCTGAACACCAGGTTGGCGATGGCTTCCATGCTGTAGGCGTTGGTGGAGCGGCTGAACACCAGGCCGTGGGGGCGCCGGCTCTCGGCCATGTAGCCGCGCCCGACGTACTCGGCGGCGCAGATCCGCTCCAGCGGCGGCTCGTCGTCCACGCGGTCGAAGAACGGATGCTCGCGGGCGCAATAGAGGTTCTGCTCCTCGCGGAACAGCGGTTGGTAGCAGAGCCCGGACAGGCGATGGTGGAAGGCGCCGATGGCCAGTTGCAGACGCTCTTCGAGCACGGCGTTTTCCAGCTCGTCCGGGCGCTGCGTATGCAGGTTCAGGCGCACGCGCGGATGGCTCTCGCGGAACAACCGGATCGCCAGCGGCAGCGGCCAGCACTGCTGGCCGAGCACCCCGTCGACGCAGCCCAGGTGCAGCACCTCGCGGTCGCGGCCACCCAGGCCCGTCACCTGCTCGCGGAAGCGCTCGATGTCGACGAACAATCCCTGCGCCGCCTCATACAGCTGCTGCCCTTCCTCGGTGAGCTGGAAGCCGCTGCTGCCCCGCCGGCACAGCGAGTAACCCAGGCGTACTTCAAGGTCGCGCACCAGTACGCTCAGCCGCGACAGGCTGGTGTTCAGGCGCACCTGGGCGGCGGTGAAGCCACCCGCTTCGACGATGGTGCAGAAAGTGCGCAGCAGGCGCAGGTCGATATCGGAAAGATTGCCCAGCATGGGAGTTCTCGCGGCGGCGGGCGCAGGCCCTTCGTTATAGCGCCGACGGCGCCGCCCCGTGAACCCCCAGGGCGGTCAACGGCGTGCAGCGACCGAATCGGCCAGCACGCAGAGCAGCTCGAACATCATGGTGGCGCCCACCAATGCGGTCGCCCCGCCCTGGTCGAACGGCGGCGAGACCTCCACCACGTCGGCGCCGATCAGGTTCAGCCCCTGCAGGCCGCGGATCATGTGCTGCGCCTCCAGCGTCGTCATGCCGCCGATCTCCGGCGTGCCGGTGCCGGGCGCGAAGGCCGGGTCGAGCACGTCGACATCGAAGGTCACGTAGGTCGGCCCCTGCCCCACCACCCGGCGCACTTCGGCCAGCGTGGCGGCGACGCCCAGGTCGGCGAACTCTTCCATGTGGATCACCCGAATGCCTTGCTCGCGGGCGAACGCTTCATCGTCGGCGTCGTAGATCGAGCCGCGAATGCCAATCTGCACCGTGCGCTTCGGGTCCAGCAAGCCTTCCTCGATGGCACGGCGGAACGGCGTGCCGTGGGTGTAGGGGTTGTCGCCGAAGTAGCGGTCGTTGGTGTCGGAGTGGGCATCGAAATGCACCATGCCGATGGGCCGTTCGGCGGCCAGCGCACGGAAGATCGGCAGGGTCACCAGGTGGTCGCCGCCGACCGACAGCGGGATGGTTCCGGCGGCGTGGATGCGCCGGTAGAAGCCTTCGATCTGCGCGAGCGAATCGAGCAGGTCGATGGGGTTCACCGGGGCGTCGCCGATATCGCCGATGCGCAGCAGGTCATAGGGTGCGATGTGGCTGACGTGGTGCACCTTGCGCATCAGGCTCGACTGGTTGCGCACCTCGCGCGGGCCGTGGCGGGCGCCGGCGCGATTGGTGGTGCCGCCGTCCCAGGGCACGCCGAGCAGGGCGATGTCCACCTGCGCCGGGTCCTCGAAGATCGGCAGGCGCATGAAGCTGGGGATGCCGGCGAAACGCGGGATCTGCGCGGCATCCAGGGGTTGCGGGAAGTCATGGGGCATGGGGCGTCTCCTGTCTGATTGAGGTTCAGTCGGCCTGCGCCTGCAGGCTGGCGGCGGGTGCGCCGGCGAGGCTGACCACCACGAAGGTGACCAGGCTGGCGAGCAGGCCGTAGGCGATGGGGGTATTGGCGAGGACGCCGTCGATGGCCATGAACAGGACCACCACCAGGCTGCCGACGACGATGCTGGCGATGGCTCCGCGTGCCGAGGCGCGGCGCCACAGCAGCGCGCCGAGGATCGGCACCAGCAGGCCGCCGACCAGCAGGTTGTAGGCGATGCTCAGGGCGCCGATGACGTCGTTCACCAGGCACGCCAGGGCCAGCATCACCACGCCCATCAACAGGGTGAACAGGCGGCTCTCGCGCAGGCCGTTGGGCGCGCCGGGGCGCAGGAAGCGCGCATAGACGTCCTCCTGCAGCACCGTGGCGGCAGCCAGCAGGCAGCCCGAGGCAGTGGACATGATGGCCGACAGCGCCGCCGCGACCACCAGCCCGCGCAGGCCGGGTTCGAGCACCTGGCGGGTGATCTCGGCGTAGGCGTTCTCCGGCACCGCCAGGTTGGGGATCAGCACATGGGCGGCGGCGCCGATCAGCGCGCAGGCCAGGCCGTAGAGCATGCAGTACACGCCCGCGCCGAGGCCGGCGTAGCGCACCACCTTCTCGCTGCGCGCGGTGAACACGCGCTGCCAGATGTCCTGGCCGATCAGCGCGCCGAAGAAGTACAGCAGAAAGTAGGTGAGGATGGTGTCCAGGCCGATGTGGCCGAGGTCGAAGAAGCCCGCCGGCAGCACTTCCTGCATGTGCGACAGGCCGCCCGCCTTGCTGATCGACAACGGCAGCAGCACGGCGAAGATGCCAAGGGTCTTGATCACGAACTGGATGATGTCGGTGAGGGTCAGCGACCACATGCCGCCGATCACCGAGTAGACGATGACGATGCCGCCACCGCAGAGGACCGCCGGGATGCGCGGGATCTCGAAGACCACCTCGGTCACCGAGCCGATGGCGATGGTCGCGGTGACCGCCACCATCAGGTCGTAGGCGACCATCACGATGCCGCCGATCAGCCGCGAGGACGCCTGGTAGCGCTGCTCGAGGATCTGCGTGACGGTGTAGACCTTCAGCCTGGCGATCTGCCGCGAGAACACCAGGCTGAGGACGATGATCCCCAGGCCCAGCATGAACACCAGCCACAGGCCGGACAGCCCGTAGAGGTAGCCGAGCTTCACCGTGCCGATGGTGGACGCGCCACCCAGTACCACGGCGGCCATCGTGCCCAGGTATAGGCCGGGGCCGAGGCGGCGCCCCGCCACGAGGAAGTCGGTCTGGTTGCGCGCCTTGCGCATTCCGTACCAGCCCAGGGCGAGCATGCCCAGGGCGTAGACCAGCATGATCAGGTAATCGAGCAGCATCGCGGGAGGCTCCTGTTGTTGTTGTGTGGGATTCAGGCCGTCGCTCCGCAAGCCTGATCCGCCAGCCTCCCCCGGCAAATCCCCAAAGCCTGAAGCCAACTTTCGCTAGCGCAAAAGTAGCGCCGCAGCCCGCGCCGGGCGGGCCTTCCGCGCCCTCCTCCGACGGCTTTCCAGAAAGATTTCTCTCTCGCCAACTGCTTGATTCGTATACGTATGTTATCGTTGTAAACACTGTATACAGCGTAAACGGAACTGTACGAAAAGTGACCACCGTTATCTCCTTCCGCGCCGATGACGCCCTCGCCCAGGCCCTGGACCAATTGGCCCGCGCCACCCACCGGGACAGGCCCTACCACCTGCGCCAGGCCCTGGCGCAGTACCTGGAGCGCCAGAGCTGGCACGTGGCGGCCATCGATGAAGGCGTGGCGGACGCCGATGCCGGCCACCTGCTGGAGCACGTCGTCATCGAATCCAAGTGGGGGCTGGCATGAGCCTGGTGTGGACGCACAAGGCCGCGGCCGACCTGGACGCCATCTACGACCACTACGTGGTGCTGATCGGCCCGGAGAAGGCGCTGCGGGCCATCCAGGACATCGTCGAGCAGGTTCGTCCGCTGGCGAACCTCGACCAGAGCAGCAGCGGCGTACCCAGCGAAGTGCCGGGCGTCAGGGAATGGCCGGTCGAGCGCTGGCCCTACCAGGCCGCCTATCGGGTAAAGGCGCGTTCTGTACAGATTTTGCGCATCGACCGTGTGGATAACTCGGGGTAAAAGTGGCCACACGGTTACAAGATATTTCCAAGTATTGACTTTTCTGTTTGATCACAAATCGTACAAATAGATATAAATCAAGTAATTGGTCATTTTTCGTCTTATGTATTTTGCAAAGCACAAAATACGAACGAAGAATTCGATTATGGTCATTCGAGCTGAGCGACGGCTGACTTTCTCCAGGCAATAAAAAACCCGGCCAAGGCCGGGTTTTTTCGTTTTTGCGGGCTTTTTTCGAAAAGCGCGTCAGGCAGCCTGCCAATCGACCGGCAACTGCCCTTCTTTCCAGGCGAAACGGTCGAGATGGCTGACCACCACGCCCTGCAAGCGCTGCAGGGCCTCGGCATCGTCGGCTTCGGCGTCCATCAGTAAGGCTTCGGACGTGGCCTGCATGCGACAGGTGCCGAAATCGAAACGCAGCACGCCGCGATCCTCGGTCAGCTCCACCGGAAGCTTGTGGGCGAAGTGATTGCACAGGCGCTTGAGGTAACGCGCGGCGTCAGGGGTGGCGACAGTGGCACGGCTCAGCGGCATCGTTCTCTTCTCCTTTTTCGGGAGTTGCCATGCTAGAGGGGGGAAATCCAGGGAAAAACCCACTATTTTGCCTTTCACTCTTAAGCGGAGCTTCACAATGGACAACCTCAAGGGCATGGCGGTCTTCGCCACCGTGGTGGCCCGCGGCTCGATGGCCGCCGCCGCCGAGAGCCTGGGCATGACACCCTCGGCGGTCAGCCAGCAGATCCGCAAGCTCGAAGCCCACGCCCAGGTGACCCTGCTGCACCGCACCACCCGCAAGCTCACCCTGACCGAAGCGGGTGAAGCCTTCTACCGCAGTTGCGCGCAGATGCTGGCGATCGCCGAGGAGGCCGAGCAGCGCCTGGGCGAATGGCGCGAGGCGCCGGTGGGCGAGTTGCGCCTGGCCGCGCCGGTGGGCTTCTCCGGCCAGTTGATCAGCGAGGCCCTGCGCCCGCTGCTGGAGAACCACCGGCAACTGCGCCTGCAACTGTTCTTCCACGACGAGCAGATCGACCTGATCGAGCAGCGCATCGATCTGGCCATCCGCGTCGGCAGCCTGTCCGATTCCAGCCTGGTCGCGCGCCACCTGGCCGAATGGAACAACATCATCTGCGCAGCGCCTGCCTACCTGCGGCGCCTGCCGGCCATCGAACATCCGCAGCAACTGCAGGACGTGGACTGGCTGGCGCTCAATACCGTGGCGCACCAGGGCTACCTGACCTTCAGCGGCCCGGGTGGGTCGGGTGGGGAAGTCTGCAAGCTCCGCCTGGAGCCGCGCGTCGCCGCCAACAGCATGATCGCCCTGCGCCAGTTCACCCTTGACGGCCTCGGCGTTTCCGCGCAGCCCGAGCCGGAAGTCCGCGAGGCGCTGGAGGAGGGCAGGCTGGTACGGCTGCTGCCGGCGTGGAGGCTGCCGCCCTTCGGCATCTACGCCGTCACCCCGCGCCGCGATGCGCAACCGGCCAAGGTGAAGGTGGCCATCGAGGCGCTGCGCCGTCACCTGGGGGGCTCGGCCCCGCTGCGCTTCCACGCGCCGGTGTGAGGCGCGCTACCATGACCGCCTCGATGACTGGAGCGACTCCGACATGGCCCTGAACTGGACCTGCAAGCACCACCGCGACCTGAGCAAGGACGAGCTGTACGCCATCCTGCGCCTGCGCACCGAAGTCTTCGTGGTGGAGCAACGATGCCCCTACCAGGAAGTCGACGGCCAGGACCTGGTCGGCGACACCTGCCACCTGATGGTGGAAGAGGACGGTCAGTTGCTCGGCTACCTGCGCCTGCTGGACCCGCAGCGCCACGAGGGCGACGTGGTGATCGGCCGCGTGGTGATCGCCCCGCAGGGCCGCGGCACCGGACTCGGCCACCAGTTGATGGAACAGGCACTGCAGGCCATCGCCCAACGCTGGCCGGGGCTGCCGGTGTATCTCTCGGCCCAGGCGCACCTGCAGGGCTACTACGGCCGCTATGGCTTCACGCCGGTGACCGACGTCTACCTGGAAGACGACATCCCGCACATCGGCATGCGCCGCAACGCCTGACTCAGGCCGGGTAATGCCTGGCGAGGAAATCGCCCAATAGCGCGTTGACCCGCTCCGGCTGCTGGTTCTGGATCCAGTGGCCGCAGTTCTCCAGCACATGCTGTTCGAGCTTCGGCACGTGCTCGGGCATGCGCTGCACGGTGTACGCCTCGAAGCGCCCCACCGGGTCGCGGTCACCGATCAGGAACAGCGTGGGTTGTTCGACCTTGCGCCCGGCCAGCGGCTCGGTGCGCCGCCAGGTGCGCTCGAAGTTGCGGTACCAGTTCAGCGCGCCGTGGAAGCCGCGCCCGGCAAAGGTCCGCACATACCACTGGAAGTCTTCGGCGCTGCACCAGGCGGGATGCTCCGGCGGGGGAGGCAGACCGTCGAACAGGCGGCCCTCGGGCGACTGATCCGGCGCCAGGCGCACGTTGTCGCCGAGGAAGTGGCGCAGGCTGGTGGCGATGTCCGCATCCAGCTCGGCTTCGGCGCGGCCGGGCTGCTGGAAGTAGAGAATGTAGAAGAATTTGCCGGCGAACACCTCGCGCATGATCTCCACGGCGGGGCGCTTGGCGCGGCCGGCGAAGGGCACCGACAGGGTCGCCAGCACCTCCACGCGCCGTGGCTCCAGCAGCGCCAGATGCCAGGCCACCGGCGCGCCCCAGTCATGCCCGACCATTGCCACGCGTTGGTGGCCGAGGGCGTCCATCGCGCCCTGGATATCCGCACAGAGCGTCAGCACGTCGTAGGCGTCCACCGACTCCGGCGCGCTGGTCTGGCCATAGCCGCGCATCTCCGGGACGAACACGCGGTAACCGGAGGCGGCGAGGGCGCGCATCTGGTGTCGCCAGGAATGCCAGCACTCGGGGAAGCCGTGCAGCAGCCAGACGGGCTTGCCGTCCGCCGGCCCGCAGCTGTACAGGCTGAGCTGGATGCCGTTGACCGCCAGCAACTGGTGTTCGAACTCGTGCATGACGCGACCTTCCTTGAATGCCAGGTTCAACTATGCCGTGCCTGGCGCGCAGCCTGAATCGTATTCATCGGGCGAATGTAGCGCTCTCACCAGTCCCTACGCGGATGCATCGCCTGTAGGAGCGAGCTTTGTCTAGTCCTGAAATAGGTTTACACCTCTGAGGGTTGGCACCAG
>NZ_JBTVPY010000032.1:0-61540 GCF_054720805.1 Pseudomonas sp. MT3 | reverse complement strand
TCGGCCTGCGGCCGATACGGCGGGGTAGACATAGAATCTCCTACAGGGGCAGACTTTGCATTCGCCGGAAGGGATTCGACGAAGCGAATGATCCGCGCACAGGCCTCGGCCATGCTCTCATCGCTCAGGCCGAACGACAGCCGCACGAAGCCCTCCGCCTGCGGGCCGAAGGCCGCCGCATCGAGCACCGAGACGCCGGTGGCATGGAACAGCCGCCAGGAGAAGTCCAGCGAGCTGAGCCCGGTATCGCGCACGTCCACCATCACGAACATGCCGGCCTCGGGCTTCAGCACCTTTACCCGCGGGCAATCGCTCAGCGCAGCAACCACCAGGTCACGACGCCGGCGATAGATCCCGCGCATCGACGACACCACCTCATCGTGCCGCTCGACAGCCACCCGCGCGGCTTCCTGCACGAAGCCCGGCAGGCCGTACAGCATGTTCAGCGCGAGGTTTTCCAGGTGCTCGACCAGGGTCGGGTTGGCGACGATCCAGCCGGCGCGCCAGCCGGTCATGGCGTGGGATTTCGACAGGCTGCCGATGCTCAGGGTGCGCTCGGCCATGCCCGGCAGCGCGGCGAAGCCCTGGTGCTCGCGTTCGAAGGTCAGCCCCTCGTAGACCTCGTCCACCACCACCCAGAGGTCGTGGGCCCCAGCCAGTTCGGCGATGGCCAGCAGTTCCTCGCGGTTGAGCACGACGCCGGTGGGGTTGTTCGGGTTGGCGAAGAAGATCGCCTTGGTGCGCGGGGTGATGGCGGCGGCCAGGTCCGCGGCGTCGAGGCGGAAACCCCGCTCGGCGCGGGTCGGCACCGGTACCAGCACGGCACCGGTGGATTTCAGGGTGGCCTCGTAGGTGACGTACACCGGGTCGAAGACGATGACTTCGTCGCCCTGTTCCAGCAGGCACATGGCGGCGGCGAACAGACCGTTCTGCGCACCGGCCACGACGATGACGTTTTCCGCCGCCACCGCCTGCCCGCATCGTCGCTCGTGCAGCGCGGCGATGGCCTGGCGCAGCTCCGGGCGCCCGGCCACGTCGCTGTAGTGGGTATCGCCGGCGCGCAGCGAGGTGACAGCGGCCTCGGTGATGAAGTCCGGCGTGGCGAAATCCGGGTCGCCGACGCTCAGGACGATCACGTCCCGGCCTTCACGCTGGGCGGCGATGGCCGCGTAGTGAATGTCCCAGGCGGCGACGCCGGGTCCGAGCATCCTGTCCACAAGCGACGAATAACGCATGCGAAGACCTCATCCGAATGACGGCTTGTCCGGCGGGTATTGGAGTTTTTGTCCGCCAGAGCGTGGAGCCACCATAGCCAAGGATGAACGACTGTTCAACAGCGATTACCGACAGCAAAAGGTCGTTTTCAGAACACTCCCGACAGACCGCCTCTGCCTCGGACAAGCCGCGCAGCACGGTCGCAGAGCGGCGATGACAGTTTCACCACATGTACTTAACGGGTTCTTAACGAGCGTCTCGCTAGCGTTCCGGCACTCAAGCAGCGTGGCCCGGCCCGTCAGGACTCATCGCATGGACATGAACTTCCTCCCCTTCTCCCGCCCCGGCATCGGTGACGAGGAGATCCGGGCGGTCAACGAGGTGCTGCGCTCAGGCTGGATCACCACTGGCCCGAAGAACCAGGAACTGGAACAGCGCTTCGCTCAATCCATCGGCTGCCGACACGCCGTGGCGCTGGCCTCGGCCACCGGCGGCATGCACCTGGCGCTGCTGGCGCTGGGCATCGGCCCGGGCGACGAGGTGATCACCCCGTCGCAGACCTGGGTGTCCACCGCCAACATGATCTGCCTGCTCGGCGCCACGCCGGTGTTCGTCGATGTCGACCGCGACACCCTGATGACCGACGCCGCGCGCATCGAAGCGGCGATCACCCCGCGTACCCGCGCCATCATCCCGGTGCACTACGCCGGCGCCGCCGCCGACATGGACCCGATCAACGCGCTGGCGCAGCGCCACGGCATCGCCGTGATCGAAGACGCCGCCCACGCCGCCGGCACCCGCTACCGGGGCCGGCCCATCGGCCAGAGCGGCACCGCGATCTTCTCCTTCCACGCGATCAAGAACATGACCTGCGCCGAAGGCGGCATGTTCGTCACCGACGACGACGCCCTGGCCGATCGCGTGCGCATGCTCAAGTTCCACGGCCTGGGCGTGGACGCCTACGACCGCCTGACCCACGGCCGCAAGCCCCAGGCCCAGGTGATCGAGCCCGGCTTCAAGTACAACCTCACCGACATCAACGCGGCCATCGCCCTGGTCCAGCTCGACCGCCTGGCAGCGATCAACGCGCGCCGCGCCGAACTGGCGGCGGCCTACCGGGAGCGCCTGGCCGGCCTGCCGGTCGAGCCCCTGGCGGTGCCGGACCAGCCTCACGACCACGCCTGGCACCTGTACATCCTGCGCATCGACGCCGAGCGCTGCGGCATCGACCGCGACGGTTTCATGCAGGCCCTGCAGCAGCGCGGTATCGGCAGTGGCATCCACTTCATCGGCAGCCACCTGCACAGCTACTACCGCCAGCGCTTCCCCGACGTGCACCTGCCCAACACCGAATGGAACTCGGCGCGCCTGTGCTCCATCCCGCTGTTCCCCGACATGACCACCGGCGACCTCGACCGCGTGGTGGAAGCCATCGAAACCCTCACCCGGTGACGCCATCGTGAAACCCTATCCGATCCATCGCGTGTCCATCGTCATCCCGGTGTACAACGAAGAGGCCAGCCTGCCCGAGCTGCTGCGACGCACCACGGCGGCCTGCGACACGCTGGGCCGCGACTACGAGATCATCCTGATCGACGACGGCAGCCGCGACAGTTCCGCCGACCTGCTCCTGGAGGCCGCCGAGGCTCCCGGCAGCCACGTCGTGGCGGTGATCCTCAACCGCAACTACGGCCAGCACGCGGCGATCATGGCCGGCTTCGAAGAGTGCCGTGGCGACCTGGTGATCACCCTGGACGCCGACCTGCAGAACCCGCCGGAGGAAATCCCGCGCCTGGTCGAGCAGGCCGCGCAGGGCTACGACGTGGTCGGCAGCGTGCGCCAGCAGCGCCAGGACTCGGCCCTGCGCCGCTGGCCGTCGAAGCTGATCAACCTCGCCGTGCAGCGCTCCACCGGCGTTGCCATGAGCGACTACGGCTGCATGCTGCGCGCCTACCGCGCGAGCATCGTCAAGGCCATGCTGGCCTGCCGCGAACGCAGCACCTTCATCCCGATCCTGGCCAACAGCTTCGCCCGCCACACCAGCGAGATCCTGGTGGCCCACGCCGAGCGCGAGCACGGCGAGTCGAAATACGACTTCATGCGCCTGATCAACCTGATGTTCGACCTGGTCACCTGCATGACCACCACGCCGCTGCGCCTGCTGTCGCTGGTGGGCGGCACGATGGCGCTGGCCGGCTTCTGCTTCGCCCTGCTGCTGCTCGCCCTGCGCCTGATCTTCGGCGCCGCGTGGGCCGGCCACGGCGTATTCGTGCTGTTCGCCGTGCTGTTCACCTTCACCGGCGTGCAACTGGTGGGCATGGGCCTGCTCGGCGAGTACCTGGGCCGCATGTACAACGACGTGCGCGCCCGCCCGCGCTTCTTCATCGAGCGCGTCGTCCGCCCACGGGCCGTGCTCGAAGCCCGCACAACCACCCCGTCGTCCTCTCTCGAGTCCCTCCAGCCATGACCCAGCAGACCATCGTCTTCGCCTACCACGACATCGGCTGTACCGGCATCGAAGCCCTGCTCGCCGCCGGCTACCGGATCGACGCCGTCTTCACCCATGCCGACGATCCGCAGGAAAACCGCTTCTACGGTTCCGTCGCGCAGCTCTGCGCACGCCACGGCATCCCCGTGCACGCCCCGGAGGAGGTCAACCATCCGCTGTGGATTGCCCGCATCCGCGAGCTGCAGCCGCAGTACATCTTCTCCTTCTACTACCGCCACCTGCTCAGCGAAGAGCTGCTGGCCTGCGCCGCCAAGGGCGCCTACAACCTGCATGGCTCGCTGCTGCCGCGCTACCGGGGCCGCGCTCCGGCCAACTGGGTGCTGGTCCACGGCGAGACCGAGACCGGCGTGACCTTGCACCGCATGGTCAAGCGCGCCGATGCCGGCGGCATCCTCGCCCAGCAGAGCGTTGCCATCGGCACCGACGACACCGCCCTGGTGCTGCACGGCAAGCTGCGCGAAGCCACCCGCGAGTTGCTCGCCGCCGCCCTGCCGCGCCTGGCGCGTGGCGAGCTGCAGGAAGTCGCCCAGGACGAATCCCGCGCCAGCTACTTCGGTCGCCGCACCCCGGCCGACGGCGCCATCGACTGGCAGCGTCCGGCCCGCGAGCTGCACAACCTGGTCCGCGCGGTGACCCAGCCCTACCCCGGCGCCTTCGCCCCCGTGGGCGACCGCAAGCTGATTGTCTGGAGCTCCCGCGTGGCCAGCGGCAATGGCGGCCAGGCGCCCGGCTCGGTGCTGTCGGTCGATCCCCTGCGCATCGCCTGCGGCGAAGACTCGCTGGAAATCCTTTCCGGCCAGCAGAATGACAGTGGCCTGTTCCTCGCCGGCCCGCAACTGGCCCGCGAAATGGGCCTGGTGCAGGGCTCCCGCCTGCAGGGCGCGGCGCGCAAGGCCAGGCGCAAGACCCGCGTGCTGATCCTCGGCGTCAACGGCTTCATCGGCAACCACCTCTCCGAGCGCCTGCTGCAGGGCGGCGACTACGAGGTCTACGGCCTGGACATCGGCTCCGACGCCATCGAACGCCTGCGCGCCAACCCGGATTTCCACTTCGTCGAAGGCGACATCAGCATCCACACCGAGTGGATCGAGTACCACATCAAGAAGTGCGACGTGGTCCTGCCGCTGGTGGCCATCGCCACGCCCATCGAATACACCCGCAACCCGCTGCGCGTGTTCGAGCTGGACTTCGAGGAAAACCTCAAGCTGGTCCGCTACTGCGTGAAGTACGGCAAGCGCGTGATCTTCCCGTCCACCTCCGAGGTGTACGGCATGTGCAGCGACGCCAACTTCGACGAGGACAAGTCCAATCTGGTGGTCGGCCCGATCAACAAGCAGCGCTGGATCTACTCGGTCTCCAAGCAACTGCTCGACCGGGTCATCTGGGCCTACGGGCAGAAGGGCCTGAAATTCACCCTGTTCCGTCCGTTCAACTGGATGGGGCCGCGCCTGGACCGTCTGGACTCCGCACGCATCGGCAGCTCGCGCGCCATCACCCAGTTGATCCTGCACCTGGTGGAAGGCACGCCGATCCGCCTGGTCGACGGCGGCGCGCAGAAGCGCTGCTTCACCGACGTGGACGACGGCATCGAAGCACTGGCGCGCATCATCGACAACGAGGGCAACCGCTGCGACGGGCAGATCGTCAACATCGGCAACCCGGACAACGAAGCCAGCATCCGTCAACTGGGCGAAGAGCTGCTGCGCCAGTTCGAGGCCCACCCGCTGCGCGACCAGTTCCCACCCTTCGCCGGCTTCCGCGAAGTGGAAAGCCGCAGTTTCTATGGCGACGGCTACCAGGACGTCTCGCACCGCAAGCCGAGCATCAGGAACGCCCGCCGCCTGCTGGACTGGGAACCCACGGTCGAGCTGTCCGAGACCATCGGCAAGACGCTGGACTTCTTCCTGCGCGAAGCCCTTGCCGAGCGCTCCGGCGGCGCACCGCACGCCGTACCGCTGAAAAGCATCGCCTGATGCGCGCGGGACTGCGTATCGATGTGGACACCTACCGTGGCACCCGTGAAGGGGTGCCGCGGCTGCTGGATATGCTCGACGAAGCCGGCGTCAAGGCAACCTTCTTCTTCAGCGTCGGCCCGGACAACATGGGCCGCCACCTGTGGCGCCTGATCCGCCCGCAGTTCCTGTGCAAGATGCTGCGCTCCAACGCCGCCGGGCTCTACGGCTGGGACATCCTCCTGGCCGGCACCGCCTGGCCGGGCAAGCCGATCGGCCGCGACCTCGGCCACCTGATGCGGCGCGCCCAGGACGCCGGCCACGAAGTCGGCCTGCACGCCTGGGACCACCACGGCTGGCAGGCCAACGCCGGACGCTGGAGCGCGCAGCAACTGGAGCAGCAGATCCGCCGTGGCGTGGACACCCTCGCCGACATCCTCGGCAACCCGGTGGAATGCTCGGCGGTGGCCGGCTGGCGCGCCGACGAGCGCACCGTGGAAGCCAAGGAGCGCTTCGGCTTCCGCTACAACAGCGATTGCCGCGGGCGCTCGCTGTTCCGCCCGCGCCTGGCCGACGGCCGCGCCGGCACCCCGCAGATCCCGGTGGACATGCCGACCTTCGACGAGGTCGTCGGTCCGCAGGTGGCGCCGTCCGCCTTCAATGACTACATCCTTTCCCGCTTCGACATGGACGCCTTGAACCTGTACACCATTCACGCCGAGGTCGAGGGCATTCTCATGGCCCACGACTTCCGCCGCTTGCTGGCCCAGGCACGGGCCAGCGGCATCCGCTTCGTTCCGCTGGGCCGGCTGTTGCCGGACGACCCCACCACCCTGCCCGTCGCCCGCCTGGTGCGCGGCGAACTGGCCGGCCGCGAAGGCTGGCTGGGGGTGCAACAGGCATGAAACGCCTCGCCTACCCGACGCTGCTGGCCGCGTTCGTGCTCGGCATCCTGCTGCCGCTGGGCTTCCACGGCCTGTGGATCCCCGACGAAACCCGCAACGCGCAGATCGCCCAGGCCATGCTGCGCAGCGGTGACTGGCTGTCGCCGCACCTGCTGGGCCTGCGCTATTTCGAAAAGCCCACCGGCGGCTACTGGCTGATCGCCGCGAGCCAGGCGGTGTTCGGCGAGAACCTGTTCGGCGCACGCTTCGCCTCGGCGCTGGTCACCGCCCTCAGTACCCTGCTGGTGCTGTGGGTGGCCCGGCGCCTGTGGAGCGACCCGCGCCGTACCTGGGCCGCGGGTCTGCTGTACGCCAGCTTCGGGCTGATCATCGGGCAGGCCGGCTACGCCAACCTCGACCCGCAATTCACCCTCTGGGTGAATCTCAGCCTCGCCGCCCTCTGGTTCGCCTTCGACGCCGCCACGCCACGGACGCGCGCCACCGCCTGGAGCCTGCTCGGCGCGGCCTGCGCGCTGGGCTTCATGACCAAGGGCTTCCTCGCCTTCCTGCTGCCGGTGATCGTCGGCGTGCCCTACGCGCTGCTGCACCGGCGCTTCCTCGAGCTGCTGCGCTACGGCCCGCTGGCGGTGCTGGTGGCGGTGCTGGCGAGCCTGCCCTGGGCCTTGATGATCCACACCCGCGAGCCGGACTTCTGGAATTTCTTCTTCTGGCACGAGCACATCCGCCGCTTCGCCGGCGAGGACGCCCAGCACGGCCGGCCCTTCTGGTTCTTCGTGCCGTTGCTGTTCGCCGGCGCCCTGCCCTGGGCCGTACTGGTCGTCCCCGCGCTGCGCAAGGGCTGCGCCCGCCTGCACGATCCCCGGCTGGGCTTCCTGCTGCTCTGGTTCGCCATGCCGTTCCTGTTCTTCAGCCTGGCCAAGGGCAAGCTGCCCACCTACATCATGCCGTGCTTCGCGCCGCTGGCCCTGCTGATCGCCGACAGCCTGGCGGATGCCCTGCAACGCAGCCGCCAGCGGGTGCTGCGCCTGAACGGTGCGCTCAACCTGCTGCTCGGCCTGGTCGCCCTGGTCGCCCTGGCGGTCCTGCAACTGCGCCATCCCCTGTACCGGGGGGAAACGCCCAGCGTGCTGCTGCTCGGCATCGTCTGCATCGCCTGGCTGGTCTGCGGCGCGCTGCAACTGATACGGCCGACGCAACTGTGGGCCGCGCCGGCCTTCGCCCTGTGGATACTGGTGGCGCTGGTGCCCACGGCCATGCCCAACCGCCTGGTCAACAGCAAGATGCCCGACCAGTTCGTCCTCGAACACCTGGACGAGCTGCGCGCTGCCCACAGCCTGCTGAGCAACGACCTCGGCGCCGCCACCGCGCTGGGCTGGCGTACCGGGCGCAGCGACGTCAACCTGCTCAACACCGTCGGCGAGCTGAAGTACGGCCTCGGCTATCCCGAAGGCGCCGGCCGCAGCATCAGCCTGGACGAAGCCCAGGCCTGGATCGCCAGGGCCCGCACCGAGGGTTCCGTCGGCGTGCTGCTGCGGGTCAACGACAGCAGCGACGAGCACGACCTGGCACAGATGCCCAAGGACGCCATCAGCTACCGGCAGAACCACCTCGTGGTGCTGCTGATCCCGAAGGCCGCGCCATGATCGCCCTGATGCTGACCGGTGTGTGCCTGTTCACCTGTGCGGGACAGATCGCCCAGAAGCTCGCGGTGGAAAGCTGGCGCGGCAGCGAACGCAGTTGGCCGGCCAGGCTGCTCAGCCCCTGGCTGCTGCTGGCCATCGCCTGCCTGAGCGGCGGCCTGCTGCTCTGGCTGTTGCTGCTGCAACGCCTGGACGTGGGGCTGGCCTATCCGATGCTCAGCCTGAATTTCGTGCTGGTCACCCTGGCCGCGCGGGCGCTGTTCCGCGAGCCCATCGATGCGCGCCACTGGTGCGGCGTCGCCCTGATCGTGGCCGGCGTGGCCTTGCTGGGGCTGCAGTCATGAGCGCCGGGCGCGGCATCGTCCTCGCCCTGGGCTGCGTGCTGCTGGTCAGCGGCGCGCAGCTGGGCATGCGCTGGGGCATGACCCGCCTGCCGCCCCCCGACCAGTGGCTCGACGCCCTCGCCAGCCTCGACCCGGCCGCCCTGCTGGTGCTGGCCGGCGCGGTACTGGCCTACGCGCTGTCGATGTTGTGCTGGCTGGTCGCCCTCGATCACCTGCCGCTGGGCCGCGCCTACTCGCTGCTCAGCCTGAGCTACGCACTGGTCTACCTCGGCGCCGCCTGGCTGCCGGGCCTGGGCGAGCCGCTGGGGCTATCGCGCACGCTAGGCGTCGGCCTGGTCATCGCCGGTGTGATCACGATCAACGCACCGCGCCGCCGCGACGGAACAAACGTCATCAAATCCGGCGACGCTCGCCAAAAACTCACACAGTTCGACTGACCCCCAACCGGTCATGAGCCCTCATCGGGAGAGCACAGCATGAAAATCAGCGTATTCGGTATCGGCTATGTGGGGCTCGTGCAGGCCGCCGTCATGGCGGAGGTCGGCCATGACGTCCTGTGCATGGACATCGACGAAGACAGGATCGCCAGGCTCAAGCACGGGCAGATCAGCATCTACGAACCCGGCCTTGCGGAGCTGGTGAAGGACAACCTGGAAGCCGGGCGCCTGCGCTTCACCAGCGACGTGGCCGAAGCCGCCGGGCACGGCCGCGTGCAGTTCATCGCCGTGGGCACACCACCGCTGCCCGATGGCTCGGCGGACCTGCGCGCCGTGCTGGACGTGGCCGAGGGCATCGCCCGCCACCGCGCCCAGCCGGTGATCATCGTGGAGAAATCCACCGTCCCGGTGGGCACCGGCGACCGCGTCAGGACGCAGGTACAGCAGGTACTCGCCGAGACCGGCCGGACGCTGGACTTCGAGATCGTCTCCAACCCGGAGTTTCTCAAGGAAGGCTCCGCCCTGGCCGACTGCCGCAAGCCCGACCGCATCGTCATCGGCTGCGGGAGCCAGGACGTGCTGGACGTGATGCGCGAGATCTACGAGCCGTTCAACCGTAACCACGACCGCATCATCAGCATGAGCCTGCGCAGCGCCGAGCTGACCAAATATGCGGCCAACTGCATGCTGGCGACCAAGATCAGCTTCATCAACCAGATGGCCGAGCTGGCCGAGCACGTCGGCGCCGACATCGAGGCCGTGCGCCAGGGCATGGGCGCCGACCCGCGCATCGGCTACCACTTCATCTACCCCGGCTGCGGCTACGGCGGCTCATGCTTCCCCAAGGACGTCCAGGCCCTGATCCACAGCGCCGAGGAAGCGCACTGCTCCAGCGACCTGCTGCGGGCGGTGGAATCGGTGAACCAGCGGCAGAAGAACAAGCTCTTCGAGCGCATCCGTCATTACTACGGCGGCAAACTCAAGGGCCGCACCTTCGCCCTCTGGGGCCTGTCGTTCAAACCCAATACCGACGACATGCGCGACGCTCCCAGCCGCACGCTGATGGAAGCCCTGTGGGCCGCCGGCGCCAAGGTGCGCGCCTTCGACCCCGAGGCCATGCCCGAAGCCCAGCGCCTGTACGGACACGACGAACGCCTGACCCTGATGGGCACCCCGGAAGCCACCCTGGGGGGCGCCGACGCCCTGATCATCTGCACCGAATGGCGGCAGTTCAAGGCACCGGACTTCGAGCTGATGGCCGGACGCCTGAAGTCCCCGGTGATCTTCGATGGCCGCAATCTGTTCGACCCCGAACGCATGGCCCGCTACGGCTTCGAATACTTCGCGATGGGCCGCGGCGATTCCTACCGCCTACCCGTGCCGGCGCAGGTCGTCGAGCAAGGTCACCGACACCGCGCCTGAGGCCGTTCCCGACTTGTCGGCGCCTGGCGCTGGGCGGTTCGCGAGCAAGCTCCTACAGAACGGCTCCGGTGCTTTCCTGTAGGAGCGAGCTTGCTCGCGAACATCGCCACATCGGCGCGGTGGAAATGCGCCGGAAGCCGATCGCGGACAGAGTCCGCTGCTGGTCTCCGTCACACCTGCCCCATCACCATCATCGGCGCCGCCTCGGAGCGCTTGAGCACGGCATAGAGCACGCCCGTCACCACGCTGCCCGTGGCAATCGCCAGCAGGTACAGCAGCGCGTGGTTCATCGCGTTGGGGATCAGCAGCACGAACAGCCCGCCGTGGGGTGCCAGCAGCTTGCAGCCGAACAGCATCGACAGCGCGCCGGTCAGCGCGCCGCCGACGATGCTCGCCGGGATCACCCGCAACGGGTCCTTGGCGGCGAAGGGAATCGCGCCTTCGGAAATGAAGCACAGCCCCAGCACCAGCGCCGCCTTGCCGGCCTCGCGCTCGCTCTGGGCAAACTTGCGCCGCGCCAGCAGCGTGGCGATGCCCATGCCGATCGGCGGGACCATGCCGCCGGCCATCACCGCCGCCATCGGCGCGTAGCTCTGCGAGGCCAGCAGGCCGACGGAGAAGGCATAGGCCGCCTTGTTGATCGGCCCGCCGAGGTCCACGCACATCATCCCGCCCAGCAGCAGCCCGAGCAGGATGGCGTTGGTGGTGCCCATGCCGGCGAGGAAGTCGGTCAGCCCGCGCATCATCGCCGCCACCGGCGAGCCCACCACATAGATCATCACCAACCCGGTGAACAGGCTGGCCAGCAATGGAATGATCAGGATCGGCTTGAGCGCGGCGACACTGTCCGGCAGCGGAATCCACTGCGCGATGAATCGCGCCGAATAGCCGGCCAGCAGACCGGCGACGATGCCGCCAAGAAACCCCGCCCCCAGCGTACTCGCCAGCAGGCCGCCGATCATGCCCGGTGCGAGCCCCGGACGGTCGGCGATGGACCAGGCAATGTAGCCGGCGAGCATCGGCACCATCAGCTTGAACGCGGCGTCGCCGCCGATCTGCATCAGCGCGGCGGCCAGCGTGCCCTGCTGCTTGAACGCCTCGATGCCGAAGACGAAGGACAGCGCGATCAGCAGGCCGCCCGCCACCACCATCGGCAGCATGAAGGACACGCCGGTGAGCAGGTGCTTGTAGACCCCGCGCGCCTCCTTGCTTCCCGACGCCGCGCCAGCGCCGGCCGTCGCGGCGGATTCCGCCGTTGCCTCATTCAGCGCGCGCTCGATGATCGCCTGCGGCTGCTTCAGCGCCACGCCCGTGCCGCAACGGAAGATGCGCTTGCCGGCGAAGCGCTCGCTGTTCACTTCGATGTCCGCCGCCAGCAACACCACGTCGGCGGCGGCGATGTCCTCGGCGGAGAGCGGATTGCGGGCGCCCACCGAGCCCTGGGTCTCCACCTTCAACCCGTAGCCCAGTTGCTGCGCCGCCTGCTGCAACGCCTCGGCGGCCATGAAGGTGTGCGCCACGCCGGTCGGGCAGGCCGTGACCGCCACCAGTTTCGCAACTCGCGCGACCTCGGCGGGGCTGGCCGGTCGCTCGTCACCCCGCCACACCGCCGCTTCCCGGGCCGCTCGCTGGAGGAAGGCCGCGGGATCGGCCAGCGCCTCCGCCGGACGCACCTGCAGCAGGCGCTTGCCGATGAAGCGCGAGAGCTCCAGCGGCTGCGCGCTGACCACCAGCACCCAGTCGGCCGCCTCGATCTGTGCGGCGGAGAGCTGGCGCCCGGACTGCTGCGGATCGCGCTGCTCGACGCACACCGACCAGCCCAGGCGCTCGGCGGCCACGCGTAGCAGGCGCGCGCTGAGCACGCTGGTGATCTGGCCGTTCGGGCAGGCCGTGATGAGGGCAAGGTTCATCGTCATACCTCGTGTTGTTCCGTCGCTCAGGCCTGCGCCTGAACCTGCACCGCATCCTCGATGCGCTTGAGACGCTGCGCATCGCCGATGCCGAACTCGAACTGGGTCACCGCCAGCGCCGCCACCGCCGTCGCCTGGCGCAGCACGCGCTCGGCCGGCCAGCCGGCGAGCAGGCCGTGGAGCATGCCGGCCAGCAGCGAATCGCCCGCCCCCACCGTGCTCGCCACCTCGACCTTCGGTGGAATCGCCCGCCAGTTGCCCTGCGGACCGAACCAGCGCACGCCGTCCGCACCCTGGGACAGCACCACCTGCTCGATACCCCGCGCCCGCAGCGCCTCGACCTGCTCGACCAGCGCCGCCGGCGTAGCCAGGGGTTGTCCACAGGCCTCGGTCAGTTCGGCATCGTTGGGCTTGATCAGCCAGGGCGCCGCGTCGAGCCCTGCGCGCAGGGCCGCGCCGCTGCTGTCGAACGCCACCCTCAGGCCGCGCCGGCCGAGCCGCAGCAACAGCTCGCGCAACCAGCCGGGGTCGACGCCGCGCGGCAGGCTGCCGGCGACCACCACCAGCTCATGCTCGCCGGCGATGCGCTCGAGGCGATCGAGCAAGGCGTCCTGCTCGCGGGGGCTCACCTGCGGACCGGGGCCGTTGATGTCGGTGATGCGTCCGCTGCCTTCGGCCAGCTTGATATTGCGACGGGTTTCCCCCGGTACGCGGACGAAGGCATCGACGAAGCCGCGCCGCTGGAACAGCGCCTCGAAGGGGGCGGCGTTGTCCGCGCCGAGAAAGCCGGTGACGCTCAGCGAATGACCGAGATCGGCGAGCACCTGGGCGACATTCAGCCCCTTGCCGGCGGCCTGGGCGAGCACCGACTCGCTGCGGTTGACCTCGCCGACCTCCAGCCGGGGCAGGCGTACGGTCAGGTCCAGCGCGGGATTCAGGGTGACGCTGAGAAGCCTGGCCATCAGTCCACCTCCGGCAGCGCCTGGGCGACGCGTTCACGCACCTCGGCGGCGGAGCCGAGGGTCAGCGCGGCCCGCGCCAGGTCGCGGGCCGCCGCCAGATCGAGCCCGCGCACCCGCGCCTTGACCAGCGGAATGCTGCGCGCCGAGACACTCAGTTCGTCCACCCCCAGCCCTACCAGCAATGGCACCGCCAGCGCATCCGCCGCCAGCTCGCCGCAGACGCCCACCCATTTGCCGTGGGCATGGGCGGCGCGCACGGTCATGTCGATCAGTTGCAGCACCGCCGGGTGCAGGCCGTCGGCCTGCGCCGAGAGGGTCGGGTGACCACGGTCGATGGCCAGGGTGTACTGGGTCAGGTCGTTGGTGCCGACGCTGAAGAAGTCCACTTCGCGGGCCAGCACCGGCGCCAGCAGCGCCGCCGACGGCACCTCGACCATGATGCCCAGTTGCAGGTCATGCTCGCCGCCCAGCTGCGCGCAGAGCTGCCGGGTGAGGTCGCGGGCCTGCCGCCATTCCTCCACCTGCCCGACCATCGGGAACATGATGCGCAGCGGGCGTCCGGCGGCAGCCCGCAGCAGAGCGCGCAGCTGGGTCTGGAAGATCTGCGGATGCTGCAGGGTCAGGCGTACGCCGCGCACGCCCAGGTAGGGGTTCTCCTCCTGCGGAATCGGCCAGTACGGCAGCGGCTTGTCGCCACCCACATCGAGCGTGCGCGCCACCAGCGGGCGGCCGCCCAGGGCATCGAGCACCCGGCGGTACTCGGCCTCCTGGGTCGCCTGGTCCGGCGCCTGGGGGTTGTCCATGAAGACGAACTCGGTGCGCAGCAGGCCGACGCCCTCCGCGCCCAGCGCCACCGCCGCCTCGGCGCCGGCGGTATCGCCCAGGTTGGCGCAGACCTCCACGGCATGGCCATCGCGGGTGATCGCCGGTTCGTGACGCCGCGCCTCGGCCCGCTCGGCGCGGCGACGGCGGCGGTCGCGCTGGCGTTCGGCCTCGGCCAGCCTCTCGGCACCGGGCGCGACCAGCAGCTCGCCGTGGTCGCCATCGAGCAGCAGGAGGGTTTCCGGCGCCAGCGCCAGGACCGTCGCACCGGCGCCCACCAGCGCGGGAATGCCCAGCGCGCGGGCGATGATCGCGCTATGCGAAGTCGCCCCGCCGCGCGCGGTGAGAATGCCGGCCACCCGCTCGCGGTCCAGCCGCGCCACGTCGGAGGGGCCGACCTCGTCCATCACCAGGATGTAAGGCCGCTCCGGCGCGGCGACGCTCTGCACGCCGCACAGGCGAGCCAGCACCCGCCGGCCCACGTCGCGCAGGTCCGCCGCGCGCTCGGCCAGCAAGGCATCGCGCAGCGCTTCCTGCTCGCTGGCGACGCGCTCGATCACCTGGCTCCAGGCGGTCTCGGCGCTGGCGCCTTCGGCCAAGCGCGACTGCACCTCGTCGGTCAGTTCCGGGTCCTCCAGCAGCGCCTGGTGAGTGACGAAGATGTCGCGGATCGCCTTGACCTGGGTGCGCGCCACCAGCACCTCGATCTCGGCGGAAATCGCCGTGCGCGCCTCATCCAGACGCTGCCGCTCCACCTCGACGGATTCCCCGCGCTCGGCAAACTGGAAGCGCCGTTCGACCTGCAGATAGGCCGGACCGCTGGCGATGCCGGGGGACGCGGCGATGGCCTGCAGGCGGCTGCCCGCTTCCGGCGCGGCGGGCGTTTGCGCTTCGACGACCTCGACAACCGGCTCCGGCGTTTCGGGCAGCGGCTCGACCTCCTCGCCCAGCCCCTGCTCCACCGCCAGGCGCACCGCCGCCAGTGCGCGCTCGGCGATCGCCGGCTCGGCGAAGAACTCCAGCACCTGCCCACGCCGCGCGCCGAGGCTGAGCAGCTTGCTCAGGCTGCGGATCGACACCGGGGCGCTACCGGCCTCGGCGATGCGCACGCGAATCTCGCCCTCGAAATCCCGCGCCAGCAGCATCAGCACCTGCGACGGGCGGGCGTGCAGGCCGTGGGGGTTGGCCAGCGGAACCCGGACGCTCGGCCAGTCCACCGGCAATTCGCCGCCCAGGGCTTCCAGCACCTGACGGCTGGACGTGGCCCGCGCCAGCTCGGCGGCGCGGCCGTCCACCAGCAGGTCGCACAGGCGCTCGAACATCGCCCGGTGCGCATCGCCCTGGCTGGCCAGGCAGAACAGACCGCGCACCGGCAGACCGGCATGGTTCAGCTCGCGCGTGGGGGTGACGAAGACAAGGCCGGGACGCGTGACGCATTGCCCGCTGTCCTGCCACCACAGCCCGCCCCCCAGCGGCAGGGCTTCCTGGTCGTGCAGCGCGGCGGCGAAGCCGGGGACGACGCAGCCGGCCTTCTTCAGGCGCCGGGCGCCAAGCAGCGCCAGTTCGTCGAAGTCCTCGGCGGCAACGCCCAGCCCGACCAGGTGCTCGTCGAACAGCAACGGCTGCGGCGCGCCACCCTGCAGCAACTGCAGCAAGTCCTCGGGCTTCTCGGCCGCACGCAGCGCCGCGCCCACCTCCCCGTCACCCAGCGCGCGGGTCAGCAGTTGCAGCAGGTGCAGATGTTCGTCGGACTTGGCCGCGATGGCGATGGCCAGGTGCACCACCTGGCCATCGCCCCAGGCAACGCCCTCGGGGAAGTGCATCAGGCGCACGCCGGTGCGTTGCACCAGGTGGCGGGTGTCCGGCGTGCCGTGGGGAATCGCGATGCCCTGGCCGAGGTAGGTGGAACCCTGCGCCTCGCGGGCCTGAAGACCGTCGAGGTAACCGGCGGCGACCAGCCCGTCGTCCTCCAGGGCCGCGCCGAGCAGCGCCAGGGCGGCCTGCTTGTCGGCGGCGCGCTGGTCCATGCGAACCTGCTGCGCGTTCAGTTCGAGCATCGCAATCTCCTCGCCGGCGCGAGCGCACACCGGCGTTGTGGGCGGTTATCCGCTTGTAGCGGTGAATAGCTTAGACCTGTGGCTTTTTCGGCCGCCGCAACGGCCTCCAGGCAATGTCCACGAGGAAAGCTGAATCGTTTCACCTATTGAGACTGGAACGTTACTCGATAATGCGTGATCCTTGAAGCCCCCAATTGTCGGCAACCCATCGTGCTGAAACTCAGTGATATCGCCCGCCTGGCCGGCGTTTCGGTCACCACCGCCAGCTATGTGATCAACGGCAAGGCCGTGCAGCGACGCATCAGCGCCGCCACGGTGGAGCGCGTGCGCGCGGTGATCGAAGAGCACGGCTACCACCCGGACCAGCAGGCCGCCAGCCTGCGACGCGGCCAGACCCGCACCCTCGGCTTCGTCCTCCCGGACCTGGAAAACCCCAGCTACGCCAAGCTGGCCAAGCTGCTCGAACAGGGCGCCCGGGCCCGGGGTTACCAGTTGCTGATCGCCAGTTCCGACGACGAGCCCGACACCGAGCGCCAGGTGCTCAACCTGTTCCGCGCGCGGCGGTGCGATGCGCTGATCGTCGCCAGTTGCCTGCCGGGCAACGACGGCAGCCTGGCCCGCCTGCAAGGCATCGGCGTGCCGGTGATCGCGGTGGACCGCCAGCTCGATCCGCAACGTTTCTGCTCGGTGGTCAGCGATGACCGCGACGCCTGCCAGCGCCTCACCGCCAGCCTGCTCGACCCCGCGCCGCGGAGCATCGCCCTGCTCGGCGCGCGCTCGGAACTGATCATCAGCCAGGAGCGCGCCGCGGGCTTTCGCAGCGCGCTGCGCGAGTTCAAGGGACAGGTCCTGGTCGAGCACGGCGAGACCTTCAGCCGCGCTTGTGGCCGCCAGCTGATGGAAGAATTGCTGGCGCGCCAGGGCCGTTTGCCCGACGCGCTGATCACCACCTCCTACGTGCTGCTCGAAGGTGTGTTCGACGTGCTCCAGGCGCTGCCCGACGGCTGGCCGACGGGGCTGCGCATCGCCACCTTCGGCGATACCCAGTTGCTCGACTTCGTCCCGCTGAAGGTCAACGCGATCTCCCAGCAGCACGCACTGATCGCCGAGCGCGCCCTGGACCTGGCGCTGAGCGCGATCGAACAGAACAGCTATACCCCCGGCGTACATCCCGTGGCGCGCACGCTGAAGCTGCGCACGGAGTAACGCGATGCAACTGATCGACACCCACAACCACCTCGACTGCCCGGACTTCGCCGACGACCGTCAGGCGGTGCTGCGGCGCAGCCGCGAGCGCGGGGTGATCCGCCAGGTGCTGCTGGGGGTGTTCCGCGAGAACTGGGAGGACGTCTGGACGCTGGTCGAGCAGGAGCCGGACCTGTATGCCGCCCTCGGCCTGCACCCGATCTACCTGGCGCGCCATCGCCCCGAACACCTGGCGGCGCTGCGCGAGTGGCTGGAACGCCTGGCGGGCCACCCCAAGCTCTGCGCGGTGGGCGAGATCGGCCTGGACTACTATCTGGAAGACCTCGACCGCGACGGCCAGCAGGCCATCTTCGAGGAACAACTGCGCACCGCCATCGACTTCGAACTGCCGGTGCTGCTGCACGTGCGCCGCTCCCACGCGGCGGTGATCGCCACCCTCAAGCGCTTCAAGCCTCCGCGCCAGGGCATCATCCACGCCTTCGCCGGCAGCCGCGAGGAGGCCCGCGAATACCTCAGGCTGGGCTTCCGCCTGGGCCTGGGCGGCGCGCCGACCTGGCCGCAGGCCAATCGCCTGCGCAAGGTGGTGCCGGAGATTCCGCTGGAGTCCATCGTGCTGGAGACCGACTCGCCGGACATGGCGCCGTCGATGTACCCGGGTGTGCGCAACAGCCCGGAACACCTGCCGGAGATCTGCGCGGCATTGGCCGAGCTCAAGGGCATCAGCCCCGAGGAGCTGGCCGGCGCCAGCACGCGCAATGCGATGGAATTGTTCGGCTGGACCTGAGCCGATGGCTCTTCTGTAGGAGCGAGCTTGCTCGCGAACCGCCCGGCGCCGGGGTCACAGGGAACATCTGTTCGCGAGCAAGCTCGCTCCTACAGGATCAAAAGCCGCTCGACTGAAATCCTGATTTCACCGACAACCCGGTATCCGCGAGATGGGGAAGCGTCCTTGCGCTCGCGCGGATACCGGGCTGCTGGTGAAAACCCTTGCCTCAGACCCGGAACGCGCCGATCAGGCGCTTGAGCTCCACCACCTGCCCGCTGAGCTCGCGGCTGGCGCGCTCGGTCTCGCTGGCGCCCTCGGCGGTGCGCTCGCCGGCCTGGTTGATCTGCACGATGTTCTGGTCGATGTCGTGGGCGACCGCCGTCTGCTGTTCGGCGGCGGCGGCGATCTGCTGGTTCTGGTCGACGATGGCGCCCACCGCCTGGAGGATGTTTTCCAGCGCCAGTTGCACCCGCGCCGACTGGCTGACGGTGCCGTCGGCGGTCTGGTGGCTGCTGCCCATCGCCTTCACCGCCGCGCCGACGCCGCTTTGCAGGCGGGCGATCATCTGCTCGATTTCCTCGGTGGACTGCTGGGTGCGCTTGGCCAGCGTGCGCACCTCGTCGGCCACCACGGCGAAGCCTCGGCCCTGCTCGCCCGCCCGCGCCGCCTCGATGGCGGCGTTGAGCGCGAGCAGGTTGGTCTGCTCGGCGATGCCCTTGATCACATCCAGCACGCGGCTGATGGACGCGCTGTCGGCCGCCAGTTGGTTGATCACCGCCACCGATTCATCGATCTCGCCGGCCAGGCGCTGGATGCTGCCCACCTGCGACTCCACCAGGGCACGGCCGCTGGCGGTTTCCTGGTTGACGTTGTGCGCGCTGCCCACCGCGACGGCGGCGCTGCGCGCCACTTCCTGGGCGGTGGCGGCCATCTGGTTCATCGCCGTGGCGACCTGTTCGATCTGGTTGCGCTGGCCGGTCACCGCCTGGTTGCTCTCGGCGGACACCGACTCGACGCGCACGGTCTGCCGCTCGACCTCGGCGACGGTACGGCCGACCCGCTCGATGAGGTCATGGATCTTCGCCACCGTCTGGTTGAACGCCTGCCCGAGTTCGCCGAGTTCGTCCCGGCTCTGCGCACGGAAGGTGACCGTCATGTCGCCGGAGGCGACGCGCTCCATCATCTGCCCCAGGTTCTTGAGGGTAGTGCGGGTGGACACATAGAAGCCGCCGTAGAGATAGCCGATGGCGAGGAATACCACCAGCAGCGCCACCACCAGCAACAGCATCTGCCGCTGCTTGCTGGCCAGGCGCTCCTGCAGGGCGCCGTCGATGAAGGCCAGCACCTGGTCGTCGAGGCGATAGGTCTTGTCCATCGCCCGGCTGACCTGCTCGTAGAAATCGGCCCACGGCATGTCGAAGGTATCGGCCATCACCACCTTGTCCTCGAAGAACTTGCCCAGGCTCTTGAGGGTGTCGCGGCTGGCATCGGCGTCGGCGGCCAGCGCAGCCTGCGCGGCGGCGCTGCCGCCCAGGGCGTCCTGCAGCTTCAGGCCATACTCGGCGTGGAGCTTTTCCAGCTCCTGCTGCAAATCGTTGAACCTGTCGCTGGAGGACGAATTGAGGAAGCCCTGCCCCAGCGCACTGGAGCCTAGGGTACGGCCGACGCTGACGGTCCCGGTGACCTGTGGGGTGACCGCGGTGATCAGCTCGGCGAGCTGGCGCACGTCGCGGGCGTCGTCCTGACTCAGGCCGGCCTGGGACACCAGCAGCTTGTTGAAGACCTGGACCTGGTTGAGCAGCCGCGCCGCCATCGCCGCCTTGCTCTGCAGCGAGCCCTCGGACTCGACGCCCTTGAAGGAATTGAGCAGCTCATCGCGCTTGGCGTTGAACTCGGCAACCTGCTCGGCATCCTGGGTGACCGGCTGCAGCGCATCGATCTGTGCCTGCAGGTCCTTGTGCAACCGGGCGATGCGCTCCTCGATACCACCGCCCTTGCCGGACTGGCCGAGCACGCCGTTGATCTGCAACAGGTCGTTGTAGGCTTCGACGTTGCGGCGGATCTGCTGGCCATTGCCGATCAGTTGCAGGCTTTCCAGTTCGGCACGGGTACTGACGAACTGGCGATAGGAATCACGCACCAGATAGAAATTGGTGATCAGCATCGGCAGGAAAAACAGCACGCTGATCAGGCTGAACTTCATGCCGAAGCTCAGGCGATTCATCAGCGCGATGGCCGGATAGAGCACAGTCCTCACAAAGACGTCTCCTGTTCCCTTTATTGTTATGTCGCTTGTCGGGGATGGCAGGCGCGCGCCTGGACTGGCACACGCCCCCACGCGCTCGCCGGGACGGTTCGTGATGGGCATCACGGACAGCAACGGCGTACACGGGCTTCTGTGTACCTGATATCGGCGGGGAGTTCTGTAACTTAAGGTTAAAATGCCATCATCGGACCAACGGCAGGGAGGCCGGCGTCAGGCCCTTGCAGCAGTCCTACCTATCCGACGAAGCCGAGCCAAACCTGCAGGAACGAGGGGAACGCCCAGTCCCTGCTCGCGCACCTCCAGCCGCGGAGCTGCCCGGCGAAACCCATTCGCGAGCGAGCTCGCTCCTACACGTCAGTCCATGCAGGGGCATGGTTATTCGCCTTACGGCCCCGGAACGTGCAGGCACCGGCCGGGCAGCGCGGACAGCCTTTCTGTAGGAGCGAGCTTGCTCGCGAACCAGCCCCGCAGCGGAATCCGTTCGCGAGCAAGCTCGCTCCTACGAGAGATATCTGCGCTCGGGGGCGGCCCTCTCCCTGAGGGAGAGGAGGAAGCGCAGGCACAGATCGTCCAGAAGTAGACAGTTGCTCCTACCGTCATGCCGACAGAGACGGGCTCTTACAGCAGTAGGGTCCAGATGGCGAAAACGGCGTACCACAGCACTGCCGAGCGCACCAGCAACTGCCAGAGCGCATCCAGGCTGGCGACGCCCTTGGCGCCCAGTCCGCCCTCGTTGAAATCCTCGGCCACGTAGCCGGCCCGTGCCAGCAGCCGGGCGGCGGGCACGTCCCAGGCCAGCAGGTCATGCAGCAGACTGCGGCTGACGGCGACGAAGTTGCCCACCAGGGCGAAACTCAGCACCAGCGCCCGCGCCGGCAGCCAATCGAGCGCATGCCGCAGCTGGACGGCGCGCTCGCGCAACTCCGCCTGCCGGCCCTGCTCCGCCGCGATGGCCAGCAGACGGTAGGTCAGCGCCGCCACCGGGCCCAGCAGCGCATACCAGAAGATCACCGCGAAGAACGCCTGGTAGGCCTGCCACACCAGCGTGCCCTGCACCTGCGCCAGCAGCTCGTCGTCGTTGTCGGCCTGCACGCCGAGGTCGCGCCGGGCGACGTGATAGGCGCCCTGGGCATCCTCGCGCCGCCAGGCATCGCGGAAGGGGCCGACGGCCCGCAGGATATCGCCGCGTCCCAGGCTCCAGACCACCACCAGCAGGTGTACCGGCAGCGCCAGCAGCCCATAGGCGACGGGATCCAGCAGGGTCAGCAGCAGGGCCAGCAACAGCAGCGGCGGCAGTACCGCCACCAGCAGCCCGAGCCAGGGACGCGCGGTCAGCGACGGCGCACCGCCCACGCTGTCCAGCCAGCCGAGCCACAGGCTGTCGCGCTGCAGGCGCGCGCGCCAGGATGAAAGCTTCTCCACCAGCAGGACCAGCAACAACACCAGGAAACTCATATCGACTCCTTCGCTCCGAGGGCGGCGAGATAGCGCGCCCAGTCGAACGCCTCGCCCGGATCGGTCTTGCGCTCGGGCGCGATATCGCAGTGCCCCTGGATACGCGCCGGGGTAATGGCCGGATAGCTGGCCATCAGTTGCCGGGTCAGCTCCGCCAGCACCTCGTACTGACGCTCGCTATAGGGATCGCAATCGGTCCCTTCCAGCTCGATGCCGATGGAAAAATCGTTGCAGTTCTCCCGCCCGTCGAAGCGCGACACGCCGGCATGCCAGGCGCGCTCGTTGCACGACACGAACTGGAACAGCGAACCGTCGCGCTCGATCAGGAAATGCGCGGAAACGGTCATGGCGGCGATGCTGGCGAAATACGGATGTTCGTCGGCGTCGAGACGGTTCTGGAAAAACGCCTGGACCTTGCAGGTGCCGAACTGGCCCGGCGGCAGGCTGATGTTGTGGATCACCAGCAACGACACCACCTCGCCGTCGGGGCGGGCGTTGAAGTTCGGCGAGGGACAATGCTGGGCGCCTTGGCACCAGCCGGTACGGGGATCGAGCTGCATGGGGGCTCCTTGGCAGAACCCCACTCTAAAGCAGCCGCACGGGGAAATGAACTCGCGGCAACGCCGCAGCGCCGGAGCGCGGCCCGGTCAGGCGTTCTTCAGGCGGCGCAGATTGCCGATCACCGACTCCAGGGCGCGGTCGAACAACAGGGCGTCATCGAGCAGGCGCACGGCGTTGCGACGGAACTCCAGGGCCAGGCCCATGCGGGTCTTCTCCAGCACCTTCATGCCGGTGCGATTGACGAAGATGTAACGGCAACTCGGGCGGATCACCGCCGCCAGCTTGCAGCGCAGCTTGTGCTCTTCGTCTTCCTGGATCTCCACCCAACTGCCGACGTGCAGGCCATCGACCCGGCGCAGCGACTCGTCGTCATCGGCGAGCACTTCCTCCGGCTCCGCGGGGCGGCTTTCGTCGGGAGTGGCGAGAACGATTTCCGCCACCACGGCCACCATTGCCGGCTGCGCCGCCGAGGCAACCGCCGCCGGGGCGTCCAGCGGCTCGTCGAGCAGCGGCAGGTCGTCGTCCAGCTCGGCCGCACGGCGTTCCTCGGCCTGCTTGTAGCGCTGGAAGGCCTGCACATGCAGCCCTTCCAGACGGCTGAAGAACTCACCGGTGGAGAACGGATCGAACGCCGCGGAGGACAACCCATCGCGCAGCGACTTGAGCAATTGCGGGACCATCTCCAGCAGGCGCAGGCGCGAGTCCGGATCCTCGTGGGGCTCCACGCTCCAGATCAGGTCGTCCATCGTCGCCAGCGCGGCGTCCCACTCGGTGGACGTAGTGCCGTGCTTGAGGCAGGTGAGCAGCAGCACCTTGCTCCAGGCTTCCTGCAGCAGACGAACCACCACCTCCGGCAGCGTGCGCCCCAGCAGGCGCTCGTTGAGCACCCGCTCCACGTCCTGGCGCGCCAGCTCGGCGCGGGCGCGGCCTTCCTCGGCGTCGCGGGTGCGCTGCTCGAGCAGATCGCTACGACGGCGCTCGTCACCGGTGAAGGCGATGAACTCATCGAGCAGTTCGGAAAAGATCGCCGGGTCGTCGACGAAATCGTTCAGCAGGCGCATCACCACCTGCTCGATCTTCTGGTACAGGTAGTCGCGCTGGCCGTCGGTCTGCTCGCCCCAGCCCAGGGCCGCCGAGGCGATCTCGTTGAGCAGGCGGCGCGCCGGGTGGCTGCCGCGGCTGAAGAAGGTCTTGTCGAGCACCGCGACCTTGAGCATCGGAATCTGCATACGGCCGATCAGGGCCTTCAGCGAGTCCGGCAGGGTGCGGTCGTCGAGAATGAATTCGAAGAGCATGGAGACGAGGTTGATGACGTCCTCGTCGACCTGGCCGACCACGCGGGAACGGCCACTCTTGGTGCTGACGCGGGTCAGCAGGTGATCCAGGTGCTGGCGTACGTCGACTTCATCGATGGTCTGCGCCGGCAGGTGCGACTGCAGGTGGGAGAGCAGGCGCATCAGGTCGTTGCTGGTGATCGGCAGCGCATCGGCGGGCATCGCACGGGTGGGCGCGACGGCGCTGCCGCGCACCTGCGAGAGCAGTTCCTGCAGGGCGGAGAAAGCCGCCTGGGACTCGGAGTCCAGGTACTGCGTGCCGGCCTGATCCACCGCAGCCGGCGCCGACGCTGCCGCGCCACCCTGGCTGGGCGTAGCGCGTTGCGGCGGACGGCGCAGCGGCACGTTCTTGAGTTCCGGCAGCACGCCGAGAGCGACCAGCGTCTGATTGGCCTCGGCGTACAGGTGCTCGGCCTCGGCCAGCACATACTTGTCGAACAGCTTGAGGATGATCAGCTTGACCTTGATCTCCACCCCCAACCCCTGGCACGCCTCGAGGAACGCCTCGCAGAGCAGGCGCGGCCCCAGCGGGTTGGTCTTGTCTTCGACCTTCTTGCTGACCAGCTTGTTGAAACGGGCCGTGAGGTGCCCGAGAGCGACGCCATCGCGGCTCACCACCTTGGCGACCATAGCGTCCAGCGCCACGGACTCTTCCAGCTCATCGTTCTGGACCAGGGTGAGGTTGTCGTAGGAAACCGAATCCAGCGGCGGCTTGCCGATCTCGTACTGGCAGAGGCTGGCGAATTGCTCGAAGACTTTCTGCAGGAAGCCGCGCTCGATGCTCTTGCGCTTGAGGCGCAGGTCGCGCATGGCCTCGAAATAGGCGCTCTGCTCGGAGTTGTTGGAGGCCCGATCGGCCATCTCGAACAGGGTATCGTCGGCGTTATCGAACAACGCCTGCATGGCTTGACGCAGCTGAACGGCGACCTTGTCGCGCACACTGACCAGCGCCGCCGGCAGACGGCCAGCGAACGAACTCGGCGATTGTTCGGGAGCGGCCGGCTTGTTCAGCGGCACTACATTCGCGTTGGCGTCCTTCTGCATCGCAAGTCTCCTGCCGTCAGCCCTGGCGGGGCTGGCTGGCGGCACCAACAGTCATCGAAGCGTTATCCGCAACGTCAAATTCGTGGCGTCAAAAAGTATGAAATTCCTGAATCATTATAGGGAAGCTTTTTGAACAACCAAGAGTCATTTCTCGCATTCTTGAAGAAATTCACGTCGATATAGATGCCGCTTGTCTGACAGACGATTGACCGCCCGACAACGCCAATCGATACCCGCAAAACCCCGCCGACCGTATAATCCCGGCACTGCGAACAGGAGTCCTCCATGCCGAACCTCACCCTCGCCGAGCTTTCCGGGGAAATCCAGGCCAACGTCCGCGCCGCCCTGGCCGAAGACGTCGGCAGCGGCGACATCACCGCCCAACTGATTCCCGCCGAGCGCGACGCCTCCGCGCGCATCATCACCCGCGAGAACGCCACCGTGGCCGGAGGCGCCTGGGTCGACGAGGTCTTCCGCCAGGTCGATCCCCGCGTCCAGGTGAAATGGCAGGTCCGCGACGGCGACCGGGTCAGCGCCGACCAGACCCTGTTCACCCTCGAAGGCCCGGCCCGCGCCCTGCTCACCGGCGAGCGCAGCGCCCTGAACTTCCTCCAGTTGCTCTCCGGCACCGCCACCCGCGCCCGCCACTACGCCGACCTGGTCGACGGCACCGGCGTGAAGCTGCTCGACACCCGCAAGACCCTGCCCGGCCTGCGCCTGGCGCAGAAGTACGCGATTACCTGCGGCGGCTGCCACAACCACCGGATCGGCCTGTACGACGCCTTCCTGATCAAGGAAAACCACATCGCCGCCTGCGGCGGCATCGCCCAGGCCATCGCCGCCGCCCAGCGCATCGCGCCCGGCAAGCCGGTGGAAATCGAAGTGGAAGACCTCGCCGAACTGCGCCAGGCCCTGGATGCCGGCGCCGACATCATCATGCTCGACGAACTGAGCCAGGACGACATGCGCACCGCCGTCGCCCTCACCGCCGGCCGCGCCAGGCTGGAAGCCTCCGGCGGCATCACCGAAGCGACCCTGCGCAGCGTCGCCGAAACGGGGGTGGACTACATCTCCATCGGCACCCTGACCAAGGACGTCAAGGCGCTGGATCTGTCGATGCGGCTGAGCCTGTAAGCACGACGCCAGATTGCCAAATCGATCACGCCGCCCTGCATAGGGCCGGCTCGCCTGCCTCTGAGAGAATCCGAAGGCGGGCGAATCGGCGCAAGGGAAGCACTGGCGGGATCATGACGAGCAAGATTTTGTTGACCGGGGGCTGTGGCTACATCGGCTCCCACATCTGTATGGAACTGATCGAGCAGGGCTTCACACCGGTCATCCTGGACAACCTGAGCAACAGCTCCACCACCCCGCTGCGGCGCATCGAGCAGCTCACCGGCCAGTCCATTCCCTTCATCGAAGGCGACGTACGCAGCGAAGCCACGCTCGAACGACTCTTCAGCGAGCACGCCATCGCGGCCACCATCCACCTCGCCGGCCTGAAGTCCGTCGCCGAGTCGGTCGCCAACCCGATCGCCTACTACCAGAACAATTTCGCCGGCACCCTGCCCCTGTGCGACGTGATGCAACGCCACGGCGTGAAGCGCTTCATTTATAGCTCCTCCGCCACGGTCTACGGACTCGCCGCGCAAAGCCCGATCCGCGAGGACGCCCCCACCGCGCCGGCCAGCCCCTACGGCCGCTCCAAACTCATGGCCGAGATCGCCCTGCGCGACATCGCCGACGCCGACCCACAGTGGAAGATCGCCATCCTGCGCTACTTCAACCCGGTCGGCGCTCACGCCAGCGGGCGGATTGGCGAGCATCCCAACGGCATCCCCAACAACCTGATGCCCTATGTCTCGCAAGTGGCAACCGGCCGACAACCCTTCATCCGGATCTTCGGCAGCGACTACCCGACACCCGACGGCACCGGCGTACGCGACTACCTGCACGTCTGCGACCTCGCCGACGCCCACCTCTGCGCGCTGCGCTGGCTGGACAACGCCGAAGGCTCCAGAACCTTCAACCTGGGTACCGGGCGCGGCTACAGCGTGCTGGAAATCATCGAGGCGTATGAAAAAGCCTGTGGCCACGCCCTTCCCCGCCAATTCCTCGAACGCCGCCCCGGCGACGTGGCAAGCTACCACGCCGACCCCGGCCTCGCCGTCGGCGAACTGCGCTGGCGCGCCACCCGCGATATCGAAGACATGTGCCGCGACGCCTGGAACTGGCAGAGCCGCAATCCCGGCGGCTACACCGACGGCTGAATCGCAGGTAACAAAAAGCCCCGCTCGAAGCGGGGCTTTTTGTTGAAGCTGGTGCCGGTAAGAGGAATCGAACCCCCGACCTTCTCATTACGAATGAGCTGCTCTACCGACTGAGCTACACCGGCGGCGGGCGTAAGCTAGCACTCTGTTCCCTGCGAATCAATCCATCCAGGCGATTCGATATACGCTGAAGTGATCAAGCCGTGCAGATACAAAACTCACTCCACTCTTGGCAAAACAACAGAGCCCATTTCAGGATTACCCGACGACGCCACGACCGCCCAATCATTAATCGCCGATAGGCAATCCCGCTTTGGCCTGAGGTCGCAGATGAGCTGCAGCGCCCATGCCGCCTCTCCTGCTCTGTTGTTCAACGCGGCTGATTGCGCATACCGAAAAAGCCCACCGGTTGTCGGGTAGCGCAAGACTGCAAGGCGTTCTCCTTCGAGAGCCGCCGCCGACATGTTTCGACTTGGCTCTGTGTCCAGGTGCTCAAGTGCGCTCTGCAGCGATTTGAGGAGAATCACGTCAGGAGAGGCTGGAATTACTGCGCCCGATATTCGCGCAGCCACCAATTTACGCGCAGTCAGATTCTCCTCTATCAACCTGTAGTCACGAAATACAATGACAAGAATCGTCGCCATCGCCACACCAATCACGATTATCGAGAAGCGTGGCAATGTAGCGACGATCTTCATCGGCAAGAACGAACTTGCCATACCGACCAGCAAACCGACAGGCACCAGGAAAATCAAGTAAAGATGGGGCAACTCAAGCATCGAATGAATAAGGAAAACGCCGAGAGCGGCCAAGATGATGCCATGCGGCTCCGTCCTCACCCTCAGCGCCTGTCCGACTCCCCAGCAGACAATAGCAGCCACCAACACAGTGCCAATCACGACCCCATTCCAGAGCAGTAGATCAAGGAAGAGGTTATGCGCATGCCCCATAACTGAACTTAAGCCCGGATACTTCTCGGCAAACTCCACATGAACCGATACAACCTGATTCCAGCCATACCCAACCAACGGCCGCTCCGCAATCCCCTCAAGCGCCATCGACCAAAATATCGGACGTAGCCCCGCGTTTAACATCTCGCGACTCGCCGCACCAAAAAGAAAATTGGCCAGCAGTGGAATAAGCAATAGTAGAGAAACAAACCAGCTCGTCAGCAATAGCACCACGACCGATCTTTTCCTTACATCGCGAGGCCACCACAACACGAGAGCAACCACAGCAAGGAAAGCGACCTGGAGACAGCCAGTACGCGAGCCCGTCAGGACCACCCCCAGCAAGAAGAAGGCGACCGCCAAGACGGCACAACCACTACCGATAAAACGCCTGTCATAGGCCCACCAGACTCCGATACACCCCCAAACCAGAAGTGTCGCAAGATTGTTGGGTTGCCCGACAAGCGCAACAGCCCTCACTCCGCCTGTCGCGGGAGAAGGCACCAGGACTCCCAACCCATCAAGCGCGAGCCATTGATACAGGGCCAGCCCAGTAGAAAGTATCGAAACAAGAAAAAAACTTGCGAACAAACCATCTGCTATTCGATAGGGCTCTACCAATTGCCTCTGTTGCCCCAGGGACAAGGCAATTGCAAACACCAGAATGAAACCCGCAATCGGAAGAGACTCTTCAGGAATCAGAAGCAGCCCTGCCATCGCCTGAAAGACAGGAATGACAGCCAGACTAAAAACTAAGAACACTCCACGACTTACAGTCCAACCTCGCGGCGAAGAGAAGAACAACAGAACGACCAACGGAAGCAACATGGCTGACGCCATGAAGTCATTGTAAAAAGTAGTCCACGGATCCGTGTGCGTAGGCAGCAACCAGGGGAGCGAAGCGACAACTACCCCAAGAACTCTCACAAGTGTCGAACGCTCCACCCTGCCCTCATCGCCCTCGCTCACGCTATACAACGCCCCCTCCCCAAGCCAATGCGACCGACCTTAAACTTCCGACGCAAACTTCCTGCTGCCCCATAAAACTCCAGCTCCGGCAAGCAGATCTTGATCGCAAAAAAGAAGCGACCCGAAGGTCGCCTCTTTAAGTCACAAAAACCACAACATACTCAGTTACTACGGCACTCTTGAGGAACAAACTTAGTATCGATACCGTCGACAGTGCACTTCCAAGTCAGCTGGCCATTACCAGCATCCTCGGGAGTAAGAATAATATCACCCTCAGCATTCGGAACGATCGAAGTTGCTTTTACAACACCGCTACCGTCCTCAATAGTGACACCAGAAACATACTTAGTCGCACCTGGGAAGGTATAACCGGAGTTCGAAGCAGTAAGCGATGCCAGACCGCCGAGAGAGGAACTGGTTTCAGCCACGGCCAGCTTAGCCGGAGCAGCCATTACGATAACTTCGCTGATCTTGGCGCGAGTGGTGTAATCCTGATAAGCCGGCAGGGCGATGGCAGCCAGGATGCCGATGATCGCAACCACGATCATCAGTTCGATCAGAGTAAAGCCTTTTTGAGCTTTCATAGTTCTCTCCAGTTTTTAGGTACGGTCCTAGGACCTGCCTCAGACAAAGCAGCTTCCGTGCCAAGATTTCCACGCCACAAAATATGACTGTTGTAGGCAATTCCAGAAGTCAATAAGCGAAATTACGCAGGAAGTGACAATTTTCGACAGTAGCGCCCTACTGAATTTGGCACCTCCCCCTAACTGCGTTATAAGGCTTGAATCTCTTCATCCGGCCATTTCCCATGAACGATCAAGTCGTCCTGTCCGGCCTTGCCCGGCAGTTGGTGCTGTCTCAACTGCTCGACGAGAACAGCGCGCGGCAGGCTCAACTGCAGGCCCAGCGCAACAAGCTGTCGCTGGTGACCTACCTGGTACAGAACAAGCTGGTGAAAAGCCGCCCTCTGACGGAGCTGGCCGCCGAGCAGTTCGGCATCGCCTTCTGCGACCTGGGCAGCCTGGACCGCGAGGGCTTTCCCAAGGATCTGGTCAGCGAGAAGCTGGTGCGCCAGCACCGCGTCCTCCCCTTGTGGCGCCGGGGCAACAAGCTGTTCGTCGGCCTCTCGGACCCGACCAATCACCAGGCGATCACCGACGTCCAGTTCAGCACCGGCCTGACCACCGAAGCCATCCTGGTGGAGGACGACAGGCTCGGCGACGCCATCGAGAAGCTTTTCGAGAGCCCCACTGGCGGGCTGGACGAGCTGGCCGATGTCGATCTGGAAGGACTGGATGTCGAGAGTGCCGACGGTGAACGCAAGGAAGAAAGCATCGGCGGTGACGCCGACGACGCCCCTGTGGTGCGTTTCGTCAACAAGATGCTGCTGGACGCCATCAGGGGCGGCTCGTCCGACCTGCACTTCGAGCCCTATGAAAAGGTCTACAGGGTACGTTTCCGTACCGACGGCATGCTCCAGGAAGTCGCCAAGCCGCCGGTCCAACTGGTCAGCCGCATCTCCGCCCGCCTCAAGGTCATGGCCGGCCTGGATATCTCCGAGCGCCGCAAACCCCAGGACGGCCGGATCAAGATGCGCGTGTCCAAGACCAAGTCCATCGACTTCCGCGTCAATACCCTGCCCACACTGTGGGGCGAAAAGATCGTGATGCGTATCCTCGACTCGGCCAGTGCGCAAATGGGTATCGACGCTCTGGGCTATGAGGAAGAGCAGAAGCAGCTTTATCTCGCGGCACTGAAACAGCCGCAGGGCATGATCCTGGTGACTGGTCCCACCGGCTCGGGAAAGACAGTCTCCCTGTATACCGGCCTGAATATCCTCAACACTCCGGACATCAACATCTCGACCGCGGAAGATCCGGTGGAGATCAACCTGGAGGGCATCAACCAGGTCAACGTCAACCCGAAGACGGGCCTGGACTTCGCCCAGGCACTGCGCGCCTTCCTGCGCCAGGACCCGGACGTGATCATGGTCGGCGAAATCCGTGACCTGGAGACGGCGGAAATCGCCATCAAGGCCGCCCAGACCGGACACATGGTGATGTCCACCCTGCACACCAACAGCGCCGCGGAAACCCTCACCCGTCTGCTGAACATGGGCGTGGCTTCCTTCAACCTCGCCACCTCCACCAACCTGATCATCGCCCAGCGCCTGGCCCGCAAACTCTGCCCGGCCTGCAAGAAGGAGCACGACGTTCCACGCGAAACGCTGCTCCATGAAGGTTTCCCGGAAGCCAGGATCGGTTCGTTCAAGCTCTACGCCCCGGTTGGGTGCGAAAACTGCAAGAACGGTTACAAGGGGCGTGTGGGTATTTATGAAGTGGTTAAAATCACGCCGGCGCTACAGCGGATTATCATGGAAGAAGGCAATTCCATTCAGATCGCCGAACAGGCCCGCAAAGAAGGCTTCAACGATCTGCGCACCTCGGGCCTGCTGAAAGCCATGCAGGGTATTACCAGCCTCGAGGAAATCAACCGCGTGACCAAGGATTAATCCATGGCGGAAAAAGCATTGAGGACCAGTGTCTTTACCTGGGAGGGCACTGATCGCAAGGGCGGGAAGGTAAAAGGGGAGCTTTCCGGGATCAATACCGCGCTGGTCAAGGCCCAACTGCGCAAGCAGGGCATCAACCCGATCAAAGTCCGCAAGAAAGGTATCTCGCTGCTGGGCAAGGGCAAGGCAATCAAGCCGATGGACATCGCCCTGTTCACCCGGCAGATGGCGACCATGATGGGCTCGGGTGTTCCGCTGCTGCAGTCTTTCGACATCATCGGCGAAGGCTTCGACAACCCGAACATGCGTACGCTGGTCGACGAGGTGAAGCAGGAAGTCGCCTCCGGCAACAGCCTGGCCAACTCCCTGCGCAAGAAGCCACAGTACTTCGATGACCTCTATTGCAACCTGGTGGATGCGGGCGAACAGTCCGGCGCCCTGGAGACCCTGCTCGACCGCGTGGCGACCTACAAGGAAAAGACCGAGTCGCTCAAGGCCAAGATCAAGAAGGCCATGACCTACCCCATCGCGGTCGTCATAGTCGCCCTCATCGTTTCATCCATTCTGCTGATCAAGGTCGTGCCGCAGTTCCAGACGGTCTTCGCCAACTTCGGTGCGGAGCTCCCGGCCTTTACCCAGATGGTCATCAACCTTTCCGAACTATTGCAGAAATGGTGGTTCGTCTTCCTGATCGCCCTATTCGCCATAGCGTTCGCCCTCAGGGAATTCCACAGGCGCTCCGAAAAATTCAGGGACTCCGTGGACCGCGGCGTGCTGAAACTGCCCATTGTCGGTGACATCCTCTACAAGTCCGCCGTAGCCCGTTATTCCCGCACCCTCTCTACCACCTTCGCTGCCGGCGTCCCCCTGGTGGAAGCGCTGGACTCGGTATCCGGCGCGACCGGCAACGTGGTTTTCCGCAATGCCGTGAACAAGATCAAGCAGGACGTGTCCTCCGGTACCCAGCTGAACTTCTCCATGCGCACCACCGGGGTCTTCCCGAGCATGGCCATCCAGATGGCCGCCATCGGCGAGGAGTCCGGTTCGCTGGACGCCATGCTGGACAAGGTCGCCAACTACTACGAGGAAGAGGTCGACAATGCCGTCGACAACCTCACCACGCTGATGGAGCCGATGATCATGGCCGTGCTCGGCGTATTGGTCGGCGGCCTGATCATCGCCATGTACCTGCCGATCTTCCAACTGGGTGCCGTCGTCTAAAACATGTCTGTCTTCAACTTCCTGGCCAGCACCCCGCTGGCCTTTGTTTTATGCGCCCTGCTGCTCGGCCTGCTGGTCGGCAGCTTCCTCAACGTGGTCATCCACCGCCTGCCGCGGATGATGCAGCGGGACTGGCAGCGCGAGGCGCGCGAGGCGCTGGAGCTGCCCGCGGGCGAGCCGCAGCCCATCTACAACCTGGTCCTGCCGAACTCCCAGTGCCCGCATTGCGGCCACGAGATCAGGGCCTGGGAAAACGTCCCGGTGGTGAGCTACCTGGTGCTGGGCGGCAAGTGTTCCTCCTGCAAGACCCCCATCAGCAAGCGCTATCCGCTGATCGAGCTGGCCTGTGGCGCGCTCTCGGCCTTCATTGCCTGGCACTATGGTTTCGGCTGGCAGGCCGGCGCCATGCTGCTGCTCGGCTGGGGGCTGCTGGCGATGAGCATGATCGACGTCGATCACCAGTTGCTGCCGGATGCGCTGGTGCTGCCGCTGCTGTGGCTGGGACTGATCGCCAACTACTTCGGGCTGTTCACCAACCTGGGCGATGCGCTCTGGGGCGCGGTGTTCGGCTACCTGAGCCTGTGGTCGGTGTACTGGCTGTTCAAGCTGCTCACCGGCAAGGAAGGCATGGGTTACGGGGACTTCAAACTGCTGGCGATGGTCGGCGCCTGGGGTGGCTGGCAGGTGCTACCGCTGACCATCCTGCTGTCGTCGCTGGTGGGCGCCGTCCTTGGCGTGATCACCCTGCGCCTGCGCAAGGCCGAAACCGGCACGCCGATCCCCTTCGGGCCCTATCTCGCCATTGCCGGCTGGATTGCGCTGCTCTGGGGTGATCAAATAACCGCGACTTATCTGCAGTTCGCCGGTTTCCACTAGCCTTCTCCCGCGCCGAATCCGTTCGGCGCGCTGTGACGGCCACGGGGCCGGCAAGAAGGAGTGCCATGAAACCCTGGATTCTGGGCCTGACGGGCGGTATCGGCAGCGGCAAGAGCGCCGCCGCCGAACATTTTGCCGCGCTGGGCGTGCACATGGTGGACGCCGATCATGCCGCGCGCTGGGTGGTCGAACCCGGCCGCCCTGCCCTTGCCAAGATCGTCGACCGCTTCGGTGACGCGGTGCTGCTGCCGGACGGCCAGCTCAACCGCGCGGCACTGCGCGAACGCATTTTTACCTCGGAAGAGGAGCGCCGCTGGCTGGAGCGACTGCTGCACCCGCTGATCGGCGAAGAAATCGCCGCCAACCTGGCGCGCGCCGAATCGCCGTACGCCATCCTGGTTTCACCACTACTGGTGGAGTCCGGGCAGCGCCGGATGGCTCAACGGGTGCTGGTGGTGGACACCCCGGAACACCTGCAACTCGAACGCACCATGCGTCGGGACAAGGTGTCCGAAGAACAGGTCCGCGCGATCCTCAAGGCCCAGGCCGTGCGCGAAGACCGACTCAGGCACGCGGACGACGTGCTGCTCAACGATGGCGATCTCGCGCACCTGCACCAGCAGGTCGAGCGTCTGCATCAGTTCTATCTCGGCCTGCGTGGAGGGCAACCATGAGCCAACCCATGACAGTGGAATGCCCCACCTGCGGCGCCCCCGTGGAGTGGAGCGCGAAGAGCGAGTTCCGTCCCTTCTGCTCGCATCGCTGCAAGCTGATCGACCTTGGCGCCTGGGCGGCGGAGGAACATGCCATCCCCGGCGACAACCTGGAAGACGAGCTGTTCTCCGGCGACCTGGAAAAGCTGCGCGGACACTGACCGGGCAACGCGGAGAGCCTTTCTGTAGGAGCGAGCTTGCTCGCGAACCAGCCCCGCAGCGGAATCCGTTCGCGAGCAAGCTCGCTCCTACACGTCAGCCCATGCATAGTTATTCGCCTTACAGCCCTGGAAGACGAGCTGTTCTCCGGCGACCTGGAAAAGCCGCGTGGACACTGACCGGGCAACGCGGACAGCCTTTCTGCAGGAGCGAGCGTGCTCGCGAACCAGCCCCGCAGCGGAGTCCGTTCGCGAGCAAGCTCGCTCCTACGAAAAGCAACGAAGAGAAAAATGCCGCCTTTCGAGGCGGCATCTTCATTCAGGGACGCATGAAGGCGTAATCGCGATCCTCGTCCAGATTATCGGCGAGGAAGTGCAGCTCGTGCCCCAGGTCTTCCTCGGTACGCACCTGCGCGTTGGCCTGTACCACCGCGCTGAGCAGGGCGCGCACCACCAATTGCGGGTCCTGCCCCGCCGCTTCCGCCTCGATCAGCAACTCGTGAAGGCGTTGCTCTGCCCAGCTGTGAATGCTCATCGACAATCTCCTCGCGAATGGGGGGCCAGCTTCCCCGATCGCAGGACGCATCCGAACTGACCTGGATCAACCGACGGCGGCGATGCACCTGGCCGATGGCCGAACATCAGCGCGACTCATCGTCGTCCTTCCACGGAGCCTGCAGGTAGCGCGTACGGTTGAAGGTTTCCAGCCAGTCCGGATAGAACACCACCAGACCGGTGACGATGGTGCCGTTGATGAAGGCCTCGGGGAACATGATCAGCCAGAGGTAGCCGATGAAGTCCTCGATCCACGGCGGCATGGGGAACAGTCCGTCCATCCACAGCAGCCCCAGCCCGAGCAGCAGGCTGCAGACTGCAGCCAACGCCGCGGGGAAGAACCCCGAGCAGAAGATGTAGACGAACAGGTTCCGCGGTTGCCGGCGCTCGACGAAGATCGCCGCCAGCTCGGTGATCAGCACCGGAATCAGCACCAGCAGAATGCCGTTGATGCCGATGGCCGCCCAGTCCTGCCGCCCCATCACGCACAGGCCGATCTGCGCCACCAGCCCGACGATGATCGCCAGCGGCCAGTCGAGCAGCAGCGTCACGGCGGTCATGCCGATGAAGTGGAAGGACAGGCCCGAGGCGAAATCCCGGCGCACCAACCACAACAGGAACAGGGCGAGCATGGTGCCGAACACTAGGTGCTGGCGGCGGAAGTCGCTGATCAGCTCCAGCCAGGGCGCGCGCCAGGCGGCCCAGGCGACGATGGGCAGATAGATCGCCCAGCCCAGCTCGAGGGTTTCCTCGGACAGCAACTGTGCGGCAATCACGGCGCCCCCTGCTCCAGCGCCTGGCGCAGCGCCTGGGCATTATCGAAACGGCGGGTGTCGACCACCTTGCCCCGCTCCAGCCGCAGCCAGGTCACAACGTCCGGCTGGGCGTCGAAGCGGCTGGCGATGCGCGCGTCGCGGTCGAGCAGAACGCGGTAGCGGTAATCGCGCATGGCGGGCACGGCGAACATCGCCGAGATCGGTGCCGGCATGCGGCTGATGTCCGCGACGAACACGGCGTGCCGGGCCTCGAGGTAGCCGGCGGGGCGACCTTCGAGCGCGGACTTGACCAGCTTGTTGCCGGTCATGTCACGGGCGATCAGGACCAGCTGCAATCCGGCGTCGGCCGTGTAGGGTTTGTCGAACTGGTCCAGCAACGTCCAGCCGCTCGCCATGCCCGCGCCCTGCGCCAGCGCGGCGCTCGACAGCAGCAGGAACAGCACTCCGCTCAGCAATCGTTTCACGCTCAACCTCCAACGGAAAAAACCTGTAGATCCTCGCGCCGTCCCCATCCGCTCTGGGCATCCCAGAATGCCAGGGCCTGGGGAGCGTCCCGGAGTACGAAGACGTGGGACTTGCCAATACCTTCGCGCGCCAGGCGGGCCAAGGCTTCGTCGAGCAGCGCCCGCGCCAGCCCCCGCCCACGGAAAGCCTCGTCGACCGCCAGATGCTGGAGATAACCCCGGCGCCCGTCGTGGCCGGCCAACAGGCTGCCGATCACCTGGCCCCCGTCCTCCAGCACCAGGCTCAGGCCGGGATTACGCCGCAGGTAGGCGGCGAAAGGCTCGTAGTCGTCGTCACGGCGCAACTGGATGCCCGGCGTGCGCTCCCACAGGGCGTGCAGGGCGGCGTGATCGTCGGGAACGGCGGAGCGAAGCAGCATCTGCAACCTCGGTGTCATGGCTCGCGACAGTCTACACCGGGCACCCGTCCCATCGCCGCCCCGTCGACTGGGTGAAGCCCTCTCGATGCGTAGCAACTATGCTGAAGGCATGAATGAGTCCGACTACCTGCGCCTGCTGACCCGCCAGGCGGAACAAGCCAACGACCTTCTCTCCAATGCCCGCAAGTGGGAGCGGGAGTGCTGGGCCTGCCAGCGTCTGCTGCAGGCGCTGAAGGTGCCGTATCGCCAGGAAGACTTCATCGAGCCGACGCAACAGCCGCCGGACGTGCTGTTCCGCGATGCCAGCTTCGAGGTGTTCTTCGTGCTCGATCAGGGCCGCCGGCTCAACGAGGAATGGCGCGAGGAGCTGCTGCGCCGGCGCATGGCGCAGAGCCTCAACCAGTTGATTCGCCGCGAGCAGCGTCCACGGCGGATCCCCTGCGCAGACCTGCAGGCACGCCTGGCGCCGACGCTGCGCAAGAAGGCGCACAACTACAGCGAGCGCGGCATCGACCTGAGCGATCTGGACCTGCTCGCCTTCGTCAGCCTCAAGCGCGAGACGGCGGACTTCAACACCCCTTTTCCGCCACCCACGGAATACCTGCGCCAGGGCTGGCGTTCGCTGTCGATCGTTGGCCCCACCTTTGCCCGGGTGCTGTTCGCCCATACCGATGCCCCGGATTTCCTGCGCGGCAGCCTTGGCCGCACGGTGCTGTTCGACATGGGCATGGGGCTCTGATGTCCCGAGTGCATTGAGGGGCCGTCCAAGCCCTACTAGAATGGTCGACATTATAAACGGAGGCCGCCCATGCCCAGTCGCCTGAGCCCCGAAGACCAGCAGAAGGTCGATCAGTACCTCAGCTCTCCCGTCCACCAGGTCCAACGCGCGCCGTTCAAACCCTGGCTGATGATGGGAGCCTTGCTCGCTGTGGTCATCGCCCTGGGTTTGCTGAGCCGCCTCCTGGCCTACCTTGCGTGAGCGCCGTGCCGCCACGGGCCGATACAGGATTCCTTAAGCTATGAGAATGCAGCATGTCCCATCGTATCGTGATCGTCGGCGGCGGCGCCGGCGGGCTGGAGCTCGCGACCCGTCTCGGCCGCACCCTGGGTAAACAGGGCCGCGCGCGCATTACGCTCGTCGACGCCAACCTCACCCACATCTGGAAACCCCTGCTGCACGAAGTCGCCGCCGGCTCGCTCAACTCCTCCGAGGATGAGCTGAACTACGTCGCCCAGGCGAAATGGAACCACTTCGAATTCCAGCTCGGCCGCCTGATTGGCCTGGACCGCGCGAGCCAGCGCATCCAGTTGGCCGCGACGCTCGACGAGCAGGGCGAGGAACTGGTGCCGGCGCGCGCTCTGGAGTACGACACCCTGGTCCTGGCCATCGGCAGCACCACCAATGATTTCGGCACCCAGGGCGCCGCGGACCACTGCATCTTCCTGGACACCCGCGAGCAGGCCGAGCGCTTCCACAAGCAGTTGCTGACCCACTACCTGCGCGCCCACGCCGGGCAGGACAAGGACGACCAGATCAGCGTCGCCATCGTCGGCGCGGGTGCTACGGGCGTCGAGCTGTCCGCCGAGCTGCACCACGCCGCGCAGGAGCTGGCGGCCTACGGCCTGACCGGCATCCAGCCACAGAACATGCGCATCACCCTGATCGAGGCCGGCCCGCGCGTACTGCCGGCATTGCCCGAGCGCATCAGCCGCCCGGTGCATCAGACGCTGGAGAAACTCGGCGTGCGCGTGCTCACCGGTTCGGCGGTGCAGGAAGTGACTGTAGAAGGCCTGCGCACGGCGGTGGGCGAGTTCATTCCGGCGAGCCTGAAGGTCTGGGCGGCGGGCATCCGCGCGCCGAGCCTGCTCAAGGACATCGACGGGCTGGAGACCAACCGCATCAACCAGTTGGTGGTCCGCCCTACCCTGCAGACCACCCGCGACGACGACATCTTCGCCTTCGGCGACTGTGCCGCCTGCCCGATGGGCGATGGCAGCGAACGCAGCGTGCCTCCGCGCGCCCAGGCCGCGCACCAGCAGGCGTCCCTGCTGGCCAAGGCCATCGTTGCGCGCCTGGACGGCAAGCCGCTGCCGGAGTACCGCTACACCGACTACGGCTCGCTGATCTCGCTGTCGCGTTTCAGCGCGGTGGGTAACCTGATGGGTAACCTGATGGGCAGCGTGAAGCTCGAGGGCTGGCTGGCGCGGATGTTCTACGTGTCGCTGTACCGCATGCACCAGGTGGCGCTGTACGGGCCGTTCCGCACGGCGCTGCTGATGATTGCGGACCGCATCGGGCGCAGTACCGAGCCGCGCTTGAAGCTGCACTGAGGCTTGACCCCATCCTACGTACCGCCTAATACCGCTCGGTGGTGCCCCCTGTAGGAGCGAGCTTGCTCGCGAACGCTCTTCCCGGCCGCTCCTACGCTCGGGCGGTTCGCGAGCAAGCTCGCTCCTACAACCGCACGTTGCCTGGAATGCCAGGCACAAAAAAGCCGCCCCTCGGGGGCGGCTTTTTCGTTGCAGCAGAGCAGCCTTACAGCGCCGCCAGCATCGACTGGGCCGGGATGGCCTGGAAGTCGATGGACATCATCAGGCTCAGCACGCTGATCGCGATGATGGAGAAGGCGAACAGCTGGCGGGCCCAGCGACGGTCGTCTTCGGCACTGAAGCCTTTCACCGCGATGAACAGCCACCAGGCGCTGACGGCCAGCGCTACCACCAGGTAGCCGTAGCCGGCGAAGCCGGTGACGGTCAGCAGCAGGGTCGCCAGGCCGAAGGCCACCACGTAGTAGAGGATCTGCTTCTTGGTCGCTTCGATGCCCCGCTCCACCGGCAGCACGGGAATCCCGGCGGCGCGGTAGTCGTTGAGGCGGAAGATCGCGATGGCGTAGCTGTGCGGCATCTGCCAGAGGCAGAAGATCAGCAGCAGCACCGCCGCGCCCATGTCGAAGTGACCGCTGGCGGCGCAGTAGCCCACCACCGGCGGCATGGCTCCGGAGAGACTGCCGACCAGCGTGCCGTAGACCGAACTGCGCTTGAGCCAGAGGCTGTAGAGCACGACGTAGACGAAGAAGCCGAACGCCGCCAGCAGGGTCGCCTGCACGTTGGTCTTCCACGCCAGCAGGCCGAAGCCCGCCACACCGAGCACCACGCCGTGGGCCAGGGCGGCCTTCAGCGAGATCTGCCCGGTCACGGTGACACGGCTGCGGGTACGCTCCATGAAGCGATCGATGTCGCGGTCGATGCAGTTGTTGAACACACAACCGCTGGCAACGACCAGGGACAGGCCGATCACGGTGGCCAGCAGCAGCATCGGGTCGACGCTGCCGCGGGCGGCGAGGAAGTATCCCCCCGCCACCGCGATCAGGTTGCCGAAGATGATGCCCGGCTTGGCGACCAGCAGATAACGCTTGAGTTTCACGGCATCGGCCCTCAGGGCATCGGCATCATCAGGGTGTCTGCGGTGTAGATGATCCACAGCGACAGACCGACCACCAGCAGGATGATGATGGCGGTGAAGATGAATGCCATGACGTTCCAGCGGCCTTCGGAGCTGAAGTTCATGTGCAGGAAGCAGATCAGGTGCACGACGACCTGCACCAGGCCCAGGATCACCATGGTCAGCAGGGTGGCGTGACGCGAGAAGCTACCGTCGATGACCATGTAGAACGGGATTGCGGTCAGGATCACCGAGAGCACGAAGCCGATGGCGTACGAACCCAGGCTGCCGTGACCGGCGCCGTGGTCGCCGTGGCCGGCACCGTGGGAGTCGTGATGATGTGCAGCAGCGGTCATTACAGAGCCCCCATCAGGTAGACGACGGTGAAGACGCAGATCCAGACGATGTCCAGGAAGTGCCAGAACAGGCTCAGGCACATCATGCGGGTGTTGTTCTGCGCGGTCAGGCCACGGGTGCCGATCTGCGCCATCAGCACCAGCATCCACAGCAGGCCGGCACTTACGTGCAGGCCGTGCATGCCGACCAGGGTGAAGAAGGACGACAGGAAGGCGCTGCGGCTCGGGCCGAAGCCTTCGACGATCAGGTGATGGAACTCGTTGAGTTCCATGCCGATGAACGCGGCGCCGCAGAGGAAGGTCACGCCCAGCCAGGCGATGGCCTTGCCCTTGGCACCCTTGTGCGCAGCCAGCATGGCCAGGCCGTAGGTGCAGGAGGAGATCAGCAGGATCGCGGTTTCGACGGCCACGTAGGGCAGTTCGAAGATGTCCTTGCCGCTGGGGCCGCCGGCCGTGTGGTTGACCAGCACGGCGTAGGTGGCGAAGACGCTCGCGAACAGGATGCAGTCGGTCATCAGGTACAGCCAGAAGCCGAAGACCGTCATGCCGCCGCTGTCGTGGGCGTGGTCATGGTCGTGTTCGTGCGCCGCTTCGTGCGCATCGACCAGGTGTTGATTCAGTACTGCCGTGGACATGGTTTATACCTGCGCAGTGGCGAGTTTCTGGAAGTTGGCGTTTTCGATGCGCTCGATCTCATCCGGCTGGACGTAGTAGTCCACGTCGGTGACGTAGCTGCGCACGATGACCGAAGCGATCATGCCGACGAAGCCGACACCCACCAGCCACCAGATGTGCCAGATGGCGGCGAAGCCGAAGAGGAAGGCGAACACGGCGATGGAGAAGCCAGCGGCGGTGTTCTTCGGCATGTGGATCGGCGCGTAGGCCGGCAGCTTGCGGTACGCGGTACCGGTCTGCTTCATCTCGTGGAACGCGTCGACGTCGTTGACGTGCGGCAGCTCGGCGAAGTTGTAGTACGGCGGCGGCGAGGAAGTGGACCACTCCAGGGTGCGGCCGCCCCACGGGTCGCCGGTCAGGTCGGCCAGCTTGTCGCGGTTCTTGATCGAGACGAACAGCTGGATCAGCTGGCAGGCGATACCGAAGAAGATCAGCACGGCGCCGCAGAATGCCACCACCATGTACGGCTGCCACATCGGGTTTTCGTAGTGGTTCAGGCGACGGGTCATGCCCATGAAGCCGAGGATGTACAGCGGCATGAAGGCCATGTAGAAGCCGACCAGCCAGCACCAGAAGGAACGCTTGCCCCACTTCTCGTCCAGCTTGAAGCCGAAGGCTTTCGGGAACCAGAAGACGAAGCCCGCCAGGTAGCCGAACACCGCGCCACCGATGATGGTGTTGTGGAAGTGGGCGATCAGGAACAGGCTGTTGTGCAGCAGGTAGTCAGCACCCGGAATGGCCAGCAGAACGCCGGTCATGCCACCGATGGTGAAGGTGATGATGAAGCCCAGGGTCCACAGGATCGGGGTGTCGAAGCGCAGGCGGCCACGGTAGATGGTGAACAGCCAGTTGAACAGTTTCACACCCGTCGGGATCGAGATCAGCATGGTCGCCACGCCGAAGAAGCCGTTGACGTCGCCGCCCGAACCCATGGTGAAGAAGTGGTGCAGCCACACGGTGAAGCCGAGGAAGGTGATCGCGGCGCTCGCCCACACCATCGAGGTGTAGCCGAACATGCGCTTGCCGGCGAAGGTCGCGGTGACTTCGGAGAAGATACCGAAAGCCGGCAGGATCAGGATGTACACCTCAGGATGGCCCCAGGCCCAGAAGAGGTTGATGTACATCATGGCGTTGCCGCCCAGCTCGTTGGTGAAGAAGTGCATGTCGAAGTAGCGATCCAGCGACAGCAGGCCCAGGGCCGCGGTCAGGATCGGGAACGACGCAACGATCAGGATGTTGGCGAAGGTGCAGGTCCAGGTGAAGATCGGCATCTGCATCAGCTTCATGCCGGGGGTACGCATCTTGAACACGGTCACCAGGAAGTTGATACCCGTGAGCAAGGTACCCATACCCGATATCTGTAGCGCCCAGATGTAGTAGTCCACACCCACGCCCGGGCTATAGGCCAGCTCGGACAGCGGCGGGTAAGCGACCCAGCCGGTACGGGCGAATTCACCCAGGCCCAGCGAGACGTTCACCAGCATGGCGCTGACGACCAGCAGCCAGAAGCTCAGGGAGTTCAGGAAGGGGAACGCCACGTCGCGCGCGCCGATCTGCAGCGGCACGGCCAGGTTCATCAGACCGGTCATGAAGGGCATGGCCATGAAGATGATCATGATCACGCCGTGAGCGGTGAAGATCTGGTCGTAGTGTTCCGGCGGCAGGTAGCCGTGGTTGGCCCCTTCAGCCAGCGCGAGCTGGCCGCGCATCATGATGGCGTCGGCGAAGCCGCGCAGGAGCATGATCAGCGCGACGATGATGTACATCACGCCGATCTTCTTGTGGTCGATGGACGTCAGCCATTCGGTCCACAGGTAGGTCCACTTGCGGTAGTAGGTGATCGCGCCGAACACACCGAGGCCCAACAGGGCGACGACGGCCAGCGTGATGACGATGATCGGCTCGTGATACGGCACGGCCGACAGTGTCAGTTTCCCGAACATCTGCGCTTACTCCTGGCTCGGATTCGTTTGCATGCCAGGCATGCCTTGCATGTTGCTCATGTCGTGGCCCGCCATGGCGGTCTCGTCATGCGCTGCTTCGCCGTGCTCGCCCTTCTCGGCCTGTTCTTTGGCCTCGTGGGCCTTGGCCATCGCGTGGCCAGCGTGCTCCCACTTGTTCAGCACGTGGGAGAACAGCTCGGGGCTGACGGTTGCGAAGTAGGTCGCCGGGACGTTCTCGGTCGGCTTGACCAGCTCCGGGTACTGCTCCAGGTTCAGGGTCTGCTGCGAGGCCTTGACCTTCGCGACCCACTCCTGGAAGCCCTGCTCGGAGGTGGAGATGGCCTTGAACTTCATGCCCGAGAAGCCGCCGCCGCTGTAGTTCGCGGAGATGCCGTCGAACACGCCTTCTTCGTTGGCGATCAGGTGCAGCTTGGTCATCATTCCGGCCATGGAGTAGATCTGGCTGCCCAGCTGCGGAATGAAGAAGGAGTTCATCACCGAATCCGAGGTGATCTGGAAGTTCACCGGGGTGTCTTTCGGGAAGGCGATTTCGTTGACGGTGGCGATACCCTGTTCCGGGTAGATGAACAGCCACTTCCAGTCCAGCGAGATGGCCTGGATGGTCACCGGCTTGACCTCGGAGTCCAGCGGACGGTACGGGTCCAGCTTGTGGGTGCTCTCCCAGGTGATCCAGCCGAGCACGGCGATGATCAGGCAGGGAACCAGCCATACCACCAGCTCGATCCTGGTCGAGTGGGACCAGTCCGGCATGTAGGTGGCCTTGGTGTTCGAAGCCCGGTATTTCCAGGCGAACGCGAAGGTCATCAGGATGACCGGCACCACCACGATCAGCATCAGCAAGGTTGCCGTGATGATCAGGGACTTCTCGTCGGCGCCGACCTGCCCTTTCGGGTCGAACAGCGCCATGTTGCAACCGCCGAGCATCAGCATCGGCAGCCACGCAAGTCTCTTCAAAATTCCTGTGTACTGCTCTTTTTTCATCTTGCGGCCTTAGTGGATGAAAATCGCTTCACCGCCCACGAATCCTCGCCATGCACTACTCGACGACTCGTTACCCGCGACTTTTCCAAGCCGCCTGCCAGGGCTGTCATGGATTCACGAACGCGGCCGCACGGATTCCAGGCAAAGAGAGGCCGCCCGGTCTTCGCGATGCGAAACCGATTTCGTCAGCTGATTCGTTCCGTGTTATTCAGCGTGTGGTGTCTGGACTGGCGGCTCGTGAGAACGCGCGCGTCGCACACCGGATGCACGAGCGGATTGCCCGACTCGTCTTATGACAGGAGCCCACCGATGGCAGCCCCCTGTTGTTATGCCGCTGCACCAAAGGATGAACACTGGCCATGATCTGCGTCAGTGCGACTCAGCGATTTGGGGGTAGGAAATGGACGGCAGGTATTACAAAGCATTTCAGAAATGCCTTTCAAGGCCCCGACCTTTCATTTTTAACAAGATATTTTCTCAATTCGAGAAACAGTCTCGCCCCGAATCGCTCACGAAACGAACAATTCACGCAAGATTTGAAAGGATATTATTCCCGGTCAGCAGCCGGCCCACACCTGCCACAGATATGTGTCAATTCCATGAATCATGCGGGTTTCAGCGCGGTGGCAAGAAAGCGGGAAGCCACCCCTAAGCATTCGGCAAAGACCTTGCCATGACGGCGATCAAGAACCTTTCCGAAAGTTGTTGAAACGCCCTGCGCAGCCTGCGACACATCGACGCATCGAAACTTTTGCAAGCGACAAACTGGTTCAAATTATGACGAGCGTACCGGCATGCTCGCCCATCGCAGGGACACGCCGCCCGGTCGTAAGCAGCGAAGTGGGCATGCCGGAGATGTCTCCTGATCCGCTCAACGAGAGAAGCCCATGTTCCGCGCCGGATAGACCAGGGCGCAGCGTGCACCGGTGTTGATGCTCCCGTCATGCACCCGCACCAGCTGGTAGAACTCGCTCAGGCGCGGGATCAGCCAGCGCGCGGCCATGCTCGGGGCGCGCGCTGGCTGACGCTGCGGCCCTCGCTGGCGAGCCTCTGCGAGACGCCCTCGGCCGTCGACACAATGACCTGTCAGGTCGAATGCAAACGGATGGACCGGTTGATAGGGGCGAGTCCAGCCTGCCACAACGAACTCGCTGTCATTACGACTCATCAAGTGTCAATTTGACCAATATAGATCAGAGTCATAATGACCAAATAAAAATAATAACTTATTGATTTTAAAAATAAAAATAATTGGCACGATTACTGATAAGGCATGGATGGGCAACATTGCCAAGCAGAGAGCGGCAAGCCCACCATTCAATCAGGAGGACACAATGCAGGGGGACACAATGACAGACGTATTCGCAAACTGCTTCGCGGTGGTGACGGGCGCTAGCTCCGGCATAGGTCTGGCCGCGACACGGGCACTGTTGGGTCGCGGAGCCAAGGTGCTGACAATGAGCCGTCACCTCGGTGAATTGGAAGAGTTGCAATTGACGCATGGCGACAGGCTGATATGGCTCCAGGGCGATGTCACCTGTAGCGCCGATCTCGATGCCCTCGCCGAGTGCGCACGCCAGCACGGAGAGATCGACTGTCTACTACCGAATGCGGGCATCGCTCAGCTTGCGGATGGGCTGGATGTCACGGCATTCGATCGGCAGTGGGCGGTCAATGGCGCTGGTGCGCTGAACACCCTGGCCGTGCTGCGCGAGCAGTTTGCCAAATCAGCCTCAGTGGTATTCATCGGAACATTCCTGTCCGCACTGAGCTTCCCTGGTCTGGCCGCATATATAGCCTCCAAGAGCGCGCTGAAGGCCCAGGTGCGAACCTTGGCCGTGGAGATGGCATGCCAGGGGGTTCGGATCAACCTTGTGTCGCCCGGGCCTACGGCGACGCCAATCTGGTCCACCCTGGGGTTACCCGACGATCAGTTGGCAGAAGTCGCCACCGGCGTTAACCGGCGGCTACTCGGCGGAGCATTCCTGGAGCCGGATGCCGTGGCCGACAGTATCCTCTTCCTCTTGTCGTCGGCATCGCGCGGAATCTATGGTCAGGACCTGGTAGTCGATAACGGCTATACCTTGCAGTAACCAGGCTGCAACTGGGCGTATTCGATTACGCCCAGTGGTCCGCTATCGGCGATAGCCTCCGCGCAACGGCAACTGGGCAGTCAATATCCCCCGGCAAAGTCGAGGTTTGACCTCGACACTCGCCCCGGACGAAACGCTGCATGGATTGCCTCCGCCATAACTGCCGATGGCAGGATAACGAGAGGACTGGCCAAGCTCTTACGCAGCCAGGGCCGGCAGCAGACGCTCTCTTCCGCGTAGCGTTCGGCAAGTAGAGCAAAGTAGCGTCGCATCCTTTCCAGCAGCGGGTCTTACGCTCAGTAGATCGATGAGATCGCATAAGTCCCCCAGTCCCGGGGCGCTCCTCCGCGAAACCTAGGTATGGTGGCGCGATACCTATGGACGATGGTGAGAGCCGCCAGCAACCGAATAGGGTTTGCCTACCGGCAATCCGGCCTTCGCAGCGACCGCAGAGTCGCTTCGAGCGCGGATTGGACCAGCCCCCACTCGCCGTGCGAGCGGTACCCTGACGAGAGCATCCACCATGACCGACGAGCCCCAAGGAACCACCCGCCGCGCCCTGATGAGCGCTGGCGTAGCCGCCGCCACTCTGGCGGTGGCCGTCCCCATGCTGGCGGGCCAGGCGAGCGCCGCCCTGGCCCCGCCCCCAACGGGTGCACGCCGCAAGGAGCAAGGGTCGGGCTATCTCACCCTGCGCGACGGCACCCAGCTGTTCTACAAGGATTGGGGCAGCGGCCAGCCCATCGTGTTCCACCACGGTTGGCCGCTCTCGGGGGATGACTGGGATAACCAGATGCTGTTCTTCCTCGCCAGAGGCTACCGCGTGATCGCCCATGACCGTCGTGGCCACGGCCGCTCCACACAGACGGCGCAAGGCAATGACATGGATACCTATGCCGCCGACCTGGCTGAACTGGCGGCGCACCTGGACCTGAAGAACGCCGTGCACATCGGTCACTCCACCGGTGGCGGCGAGGTCGCCCGTTACGTCGCACGTCATGGTGCCGGCCGCGTCGCCAAGGCGGTGCTGATCGGCGCCGTCCCGCCGATCATGCTGCAAACCGAGAAGAACCCTGGCGGCCTGCCACTGAAGGTGTTCGATGGCTTCCGCGAAGCACTCGCCGCCAGTCGTTCGAACTTCTACCGCGAGGTGGCAGCGGGTCCCTTCTATGGTTTCAACCGTCCGGGCGCCAAGGTCTCGGAGGCAGTGATCGACAACTGGTGGCGCCAGGGCATGAACGGCGGCGCCAAGGCCCATTACGACTGTATTGCGGCCTTCTCGGAAACCGACTTTACCGAAGACCTGAAGCAGATCGCCGTACCGACCCTGGTGCTGCACGGGGAAGACGACCAGATCGTCCCCATCGACGACTCGGCGCGCCTCTCCATCAAGCTGCTCAGGCACGGCACGCTGAAGACCTATCCCGGCCTGCCCCACGGCATGTGCACCACCCATGCCGACACCATCAACGCCGACCTGCTGGCCTTCATCAAGGATTGATCGACTGGCCTCGGGCACGGCGAACGGACCCGGAGCCCGAGGCTCCGGATCTGTTCCCTGTCAGAGTTGGGACAGCCCGCCGTCGACGCAGAGGTCGACGCCAGTGATGAAACTGCTGTCGTCCGAAGCCAGGAACAGCGCGGCATTCGCCAGCTCCTCCGGGCGGCCGAGCCGGCCGAGGGGAATCAGCTGCGCCAACTGCTTTTCGAACGCATCGAACTGCGCCTCGCCGATGCCCATCTTGCCGATGATCGGCGTGAGCACGGGACCGGGGCTCAGGCAATTGACGCGAATGTTCCTGTGCTTGAGTTCGGCGGCCCAGCTGCGCGCGAAGGAGCGAACCGCCGCCTTGGTGGCGGCATAGACCACATGGGCCTCCAGCGCCTTCAGGTGGGCAATGGACGATACCAGCACGATGGACGCGCCATCGCGCAGCAGCGGCAACGCTTTTTGAATGGTGTAGAAAACACCTTTGACGTTGACGTCGAACTGTTCGTCGAACTGCCTTTCATCGACCTGATTGCCGGGCGCGGGCCGGATGATGCCGGCGTTGGCGACCAGCACGTCGAGCCGCCCGAAACGCTCGCCAACCTGCCGGTACAGCGCATCGAGGTCCTCCAGCCGGCCGGCATCGGCGCAGATGCCAATGGCGTTCGCACCGATCAGCCCGACCGCCTCCTCCACCACCTGCCGGCGGCGTCCGGTGATGACCACCTCTGCCCCTTCCTGCGCGAATCGTTGCGCGGTGGCCAGGCCGATACCGCTGTTGCCGCCGGTGACCAGCGCGACCTTGTTGCTCAGCTTTCCCATCATGTCTCCAACGTGGCTTGCCAATGAGCTCGTTCGAGAGACTGCAAATCAGGTACGCGCGCCAGGCCTGCCTGCAGTGGCAGGTAGCGTTCGATCTTCTGGGCCAGACGCTCGCGGCGCCCGGCCAGCTCGGCCTGGAGCGCATCCAGGGCGACCAGCTTTTCCAGGTGCTGCTGCAGGCAGGCGAGAAAACCCTCGCTGTCTTCTTCCTCCTCGAGGTACTGCAACAGGCCGTGGATCTGCCGGGTACTGAAGCCGCAGTCGAGCAGCTCGCGGATCCACAACACGCGTTGCAGCATGGATGAGGAGTAATCGCGATAGCCGTTGTCCAGGCGCGATGACTCGATCAGTTGCCGCGACTCGTAATGGCGAAGTGCGCGCGTACTCACACCGGCACGCGATGCCAGCTCTCCGATTTGCATGTCTACCTCCGATGGACGGAACTCTAGGGGCTTGACGCTAGCGTCAAGGTCAAGCCCCTCCGGCTTCAGTTGCTCGCGCAGGAAGCGCCGGCAGGATGAACTGCACCACCGCCCCACGCGGCTGGTTGGCGCAGGCCCACAGGCGGCCGCCATGACTGTCGATGATCGAGCGGCAGATCGACAGGCCCATGCCCAGGCCACTGGCCTTGGTGCTGTAGAACGGCGCGAAAAGCAGCTCGGCATTGCCTTCGGCGAAGCCCGGTCCGCTGTCGCCCACCCTCACCCGCACGCCATCCGCCTCGCGCTCAGTGCTGACCAGCAGTTGGCGTTCGCCGGCGGGTACGCTGCCCATTGCTTCGAGCGCATTGATGATCAGGTTGAGCATCACCTGCTGCAGTTCGACCCGGTCTCCCTCGACTTCCGGAAGGCCCTCGGCGAACCGGGTACGGACCAGCGCGCCGCCCTTGGCGGCTTCGGGGCGGGTGAACTCGATGATCTCCCGGATCGCCCCGTTGAGATCCACCGCCTGCTTTTGCGGCGGGGCCTTGCGGATCAGTTGGCGTATGCGCCCCAACACCTCGGAAGCGCGGTTGGCGTCCCGGATGATGCGTCCCAGCACCTGGCTGACCTCGCCCAGTTCCGGCGGCTGCGCCCCCAGCCAGCGCAGTGCGGCATTGGCGTTGGTCACGGTGGCGGCGATCGGCTGGTTCACCTCGTGGGCGATGGAAGCCGCCAGTTGGCCCATGGTCGCCACGCGGTTGGCGTGGGCCAGCTCGGCCTGCACTTCGCGGTATCGCCGCTCGCTCTCGCGCACCTGTTCCTCGGCCTGTTTGCGTTCGCTCAGGTCGAGGACGAAGGCCACGCCTTCGCGCTGGCCACCTTCGAAGCCGGCAAGGCCGACGATCACCGGCACCCGGCTGCCGTCCTTGCGGATGTACTCCTTCTCCAGGGGGCGCGTGCAGCCGCTGCGCACGGCCGTGGCCAGGGTCTCCCGGCTCTGCGCGTGCTGCTCGGGCGGGGTCAGGTCCTGCCAGTGCACGCAACCGGCGGGCAGCTCCCCGCGCTGGTAGCCGAGCATGCGCAGGAAGGCGTCGTTGGCCTCGAGTATCCGGCCCTCGGCGCTCCAGAGCACGATGCCGATGATGTTGGAGTCCACCAGCCGGCGGATCTTCGCCTCGCGCGCGGCGAGGTCGCGGTACAGCCGCGCGTTCTCCAGCGAGATCGCCGCCTGCGAGGCCAGCAGTCGCAGCACGGCGATCCGGGCGGGGCTGAACACGCCGGCCGAGAGGTTGTTCTCCAGGTACAGCGCGCCGCTGAGCCTGGCCTGGTTCGCCAGCGGCATGCACAGGACCGAGCGCACACCGTGCTGGCGGACATAAGGGTCGACGGCGAACGCCGGCTCGGACATGGCATCGTCCAGGCACAGGCTCTCGCCGGTGCGCAGCACCTGGTAGAGCAGCGTTTCGGCCAGGCCGACCGCACTGACGGGCTCGTTGCACAACAGCGTCGCGCCGCCGACCGTCGCCTGCGCCGCGATGCGCGGTTCGCCCGCCTCGCTCAGGACCAGCACCCCGCGCTCGGCGCCAGCCTGTTCGATGGCCGTGCGCATCACCCTGTCGATCAGCTTGTCCAGCACGATCGCCTCCGAGGCGGCCTGGGACACCTTGAGCACGGTGGCCAGGTCCAGGTGCTCCACCGGGGCGGCGATGGTCGCGGTCGGACCGGGCGCCGGCTCCTCGCTGCGCAGGTGGCGATGGCGCCCCTCAAGTTGACGCACCTTGCCCTCGGCTCCCCAGCGCAGGTAGCCGTAGCGGGCGTCCTGCAGGTACACGCGGGCGATCCTGGCCAGGCCGCGGGCGCCGTAGAAGCGCCCCGCCAGCTCACTGGCCAGCGCTTCGATCTGCACGAAGCCGTTGTCCCGCGCCTGGCCGATGGCCTCCTCGTAGAGCAGCTCCGCCTCGACCAACCGGCCCTCGACGCGGGCGATCTCCGCGCCCACCAGCGCCACCCGGCAGGCGAAGGACTCCGTGCACTGCCGCGCCCACTGCTGCAATTGCGCGTGATGGCCGGCCAGTTCCCGCAGTTGGGCGGGGCGCCGCTCGGCCGCGTCCGAGTCGACCGTCTCCGCCAGGAGCAGCGCTGCGTGGAAGTGGTACTCGGCCTCCTCTATGAAGGACTCCACGCTTCGCAGCAGCGCCTTCGCGCACGCCGCGCACTGCAGCGCCACCGCGTAATCGCCTGCCAGGTAGCGCGCCTGCAGCTTGCGCACCCAGTACTTGCAGGCGGCCAGCGTCAGGTCCGGCGTGCTGCCCAGGTGCGCCTCGAAGCGCGCCTCGTCGAAGCCGTCGTCGTCGAAGCAGCCGAAGACCGGCGTCTGCCCGCGGAGGGTGCGGATCAGCGCCAGCTGCGTGCCGATGAAGTCCGCCACCAGCCCGAAGCGCACCTTCCGCGCGTAGGCCAGGCCTTGCCCGGCCTCCTCATGCACCCGCGCCAGGGGCTCGCCGAGGAACAGCACATCGGAGATATGGCCGTTGCCGGCATAGGCGGCGTAAGGCAGGTCGCCGACGCGGTTGGCCGCGACGAAGGCCCGACGCAGCAGTTCCCGGCATTCGCCGACCGGCCGCATCCAGCGCGCCACGAACATCGAGAAGCACAGGTAGGTCCGCGCTTCATGGCGCTTCAGGCCGCGCCGGTCGACCAGCTCGCAGCCCAGCCGACCGAAGCGGTAGCCGGCCTCGTGGTCGCCGAAACGGCGCCCGGCGACCCGCCCCACGTTCGCATAGAGCATGCACGAGGCGTCGCAGTTGCCCCGCTCCAGGCTCAGGCTCACGGCCTTGCAGACAGTCAGGCTGGCGAGGTTGACGTCGCTCTGCACGGCGGGGGCGAACAGCTTGCCGAGGGCGTCCATGGTGGCCAGGGAGGCGGCATCCTCCATCAGCGGCAGGTCGATGAGCTGCTCGATGCTGCGCTCGCCCAGTCGCTCCCAGATCCGCTGGTATTCCTCGCGCACCTGCTCGTCGCCGGGGTGCGCCGTCCAGTGGATGCCGACCGTCTGCAGGTAGTCCAGGCACACGGCGACCGCCTGGTCGCTGCGGTCCTGCAGCAGGCACACATCCATCTGCAGGCAGGCCACCGCCGCCCGCTCCACCGTGCTGGCGGCGCGCACGGCCAGGCCGGCGAGGCGCGCATCGGCCCGGGCCAGCTGGCCGGTGAGGAATTCGCACTCGGCGCGGTTGAGCTCCAGGGCGAAGCACAGCTCGTGACGGCGCTCCCGGCAATCGTCGTCGAGCAGTTCAGCCCCGGCGCCCAGGTAGGTCAGCGCCGAGGCGTAGGCGCTGGAGGCCTTGGCGCGCTGCCCGGCGAGCAGGTTGTACTCGGCCAGTTGTTCGCGCTCGGCGCGGGCCTCGATCAGCCCGGCGCCGCGATTGAGCTGGCCGACGATCTCGAAGATGGCCTCTTCGCGCTGCTCCGGCGGCATCCGCTCGGCCAGCAGGCGACCGATGCGCAGGTGTGCCGCGGCGCGGGCCTCCCCGGGAATCAGCGAATAGGCCGCCTCGTGGATGCGGTCATGGGCGAAGGCACAGGCGCCCTCCTGGCGTTCCACCAGTTCCTGGCACACCGCCGGCCAGAGCATCGCCTGGACCCGCGCCGGCGGCACGCCGAGCACGCTGGCAAGGCTGTCGATCGGCGCCGCGTTGCCCAGGCAGGCCAGTTGCTGCAGGGCCTGGCGGGTGTCCAGCGGCAGCCGCGCCAGCTTGCCGAGCATGAGGTCGACGACGTTGTCGGTGTAGCCCTTGGCATGGATCCTCTCCGCCTCCCAGCACCAGCGCCGGGCCGCGTGGTCGTAGGCCAGCAGCCCCTCCTCGGCCAGCGACTGGAGGAACTGGATGACGAAGAACGGGTTGCCGGCGGTCTTGTCGTGCACCAGCCGGGCCAGCGCCACGATGCTCGGCGGCGGGCAGCGCAGGGCGTCGGCGATCAGTTGCTCGATGTGCGCGCGGGCCAGCGGAGCCAGGTGGATCTCGTCGATGCGCACGCCGGCCTGGCGGATGGACTGCAGCTTGAGCGCCAGCGGATGGCTGGCGTCCACCTCGTTGTCGCGGTAGGCGCCCACCAGCATCAGGTGGCGCAGGTCCGAATGGGCGAGCAGGTCTTCCAGCAAATCGAGGGTCGCCGCATCCAGCCATTGCAGGTCGTCGAGGAACAGCGCCAGCGGGTGTTCGGCGCGGGCGAAAACCCCGATGAATCGGCGCAGCACCAGCAGGAAGCGGCGCTGCGCCTGCTGCGGCTCCAGTTCCGGCACCGGCGGCGGCTCGCCGATGATCAGCCGCAGTTCGGGAATCAGGTCGGTGATCAACCGCGCGTTGGGCTCCAGCGCTTCGAGCAGGGCGCTGCGCCAGCCGGCCAGCAGCTCGTCGTTCTTGCCCAGCAGCGTGCGCACCAGGCCCTGGAAGGCCTGCACCAGCGTCGAGTAGGGAATGTCGCGCTTGTACTGGTCGAACTTGCCGGAAGCGAACAACCCGCGCGGCGGCACCAGCAGCCTGTGCAGCTCGTTGACCACCGAGGACTTGCCGATCCCGGAATAGCCCGACACCAGTACCAGCTCGGGAGTGCTGCTGGCGACGATGCGCGCGAAGGCCTCGACCAACACCTCGACCTCGAGTTCGCGGCCATAGAGCTTCTCGGGTACCAGCAGGCGGTCAGGCGTCCCCTGCTCGTCCAGGCTGAAGGCTTCGATGCGCCCTCCCCGCTGCCAGTCGTCCAGACAGCGACGCAGGTCGTGCTCCACGCCGACGGCGCTCTGGTAGCGCTCTTCGGCGGTCTTGGCCAGCAGCTTGAGGACGATCTGCGAGAGCATCGGCGGCACGCCGGCGACCCGTTCGCCGGGCGGCGGCGGCTTGCGCGCGATGTGGCAATGCACCCACTCCATCGGGTCGCTGGCGGTGAATGGCAGCGTGCCGGTGAGCATCTGGTAGAGGACCACGCCAAAGGCATAGAGGTCGCTGCGCGAGTCGATCGAGCGGTTCATCCGTCCGGTCTGTTCCGGCGCCATGTAGGCCAGGGTGCCAGCGATGGTCTCCGGCGGCTCGGGGGCCTGGCGCTCGCGCGGCAACCGCGAGGCCAGGCCGAACCCGGTCAGGCGCACCTGGCCATCGGTGCAGTTGACCTGGATGTGGTTGGGCTTGAGGTCCTTGTGCACCAGGCCGCGCTGGTGCAGGTGGCGCAGTGCCACGGCGATGTCCACGGCCAGGCGCAGGCAGGTTTCGCTCTCCAGAGGCTGGCGCAACAGGCAGGACAACGGCTCGCCGCCGGGATCGTCGAGCAACAGTCGGGTCTGTCCGCCCTCGCGATGCAGCGCCTGCGGGCGCAGCGCCCAGGCGCTGTGCAGTTCGTCGCGCAGGCTGTACTCGTGGGCCAGCCGTTCGAGCGTGGCGGGCAAGGGATGTTCGGCAGCCGGGCGGACCAGAAGCACGCTGGCGCCGCGGTCACCGGATGGGTAGGCGCGGCAGAACACCCGCTCGCCGTCGTCCCACAAGATCTTCTGTTTGCTGGCCATCGGCGCGGCAACCTCTGACGGGAATTCCGCTGCCCCCGAGCGGTGGTCAGCGACTGTTATGCGATACGCGTGACGGTGCTCAGGTCGTCCGCTGCAACGGCTCGACGCCCAATGCCTCGGCCATGCGCACCAGGTCGGCGACCGAGCGCGCGGCCAGCTTCTTCATCACCTGGCCGCGGTGCACCTTCACGGTCACCTCGCTGAGGTTGAGCTCGGCGGCGATCTGCTTGTTCATCAGCCCCGCGACGACGAAGCGCAATACCTCGCGCTCCCGCTGGGTCAGCGCCTCGAAGGCCTGGCGCAGCGCAGCGCCGGACTGCTCGGCCTGCAACCGCTCGCCATCGCGGGCCAGGGCGCTGGCCACGGCGTCGAGCATGTCCTGGTCGCGGAAAGGCTTGGCGAGAAAATCCACGGCGCCGGCCTTCATGGCCTTGACCGTCATGGCGATATCGCCGTGGCCGGTCATGAACACGATGGGCATGCGCACCCCGCTCTTCTCCATCTGCTCCTGGAACGCCAGGCCGCTCTCGCCGCGCAGGCGCACGTCGAGCACCAGGCAACTGGGAGCATCACTCCGGGGAAAAGACAGAAAAGCCTGGGTGGAATCGAAAGTCTGCGCCTGCAAGCCGATGGAACGCAGCAGACCATCGAGGGCGAGGCGCATGGACTCGTCGTCGTCGACCACATAGACCACCGGCTCCTTCGGGCCGTGCGGCGGATTGGAATGCGACGACGAGCTCATATTGCCTCCTTGAGGAACGCGACACTCGCGGTGTGCAGGTCAAAAAATCTAGTCCATGATGGGGCACGCGGCAAAACGCCAGCCCAATGGTCATAGGAGCCGGGCCGGTGTCTTCAGAATGTCGGCCATGACGATGCTGCGAGCAAGGCTAGCCTGACGGAGCGAAGCGCCGCCAGGACAGAAACCCCTGAATATCGGCCACACCCGCGCCCCTTGAAGCATCCGGCCGTCGCCCCAGTTTCACCCAGCCACCCGAACAGGCAGAACCCCGATGGCAAGCGCCTTTGCTCCCCCTCACCCGCTCCCCGCGACGACGCCGATAACCATCGCCTTCGTCGCCTACCCGCAGATGGGTCTGCTCGACCTCAGCGGCGCCCAGACCGTGTTCTGGGCCGCCGGCAAGGCCCTGGCCCAGAGCGGCCGGCCCGGCTACCGACTGCTGACGGCGAGCCTGCGCGGCGGGCTGACGAGCACCGTCGAAGGGCTGTCGGTGGACACCAGCGCCCTGCATGAACTCGACCTCGCCGAGATCGATACCCTGGTCGTCCCCGGCGCCCCGGACATCTGCGACACCCTCGACAGCCACAGCGAACTGGCGGCCTGGCTCAACCACGCGGCCCCCAAAGTGCGCCGGGTGGCGTCTGTGTGCAGCGGCGCCTTCCTACTGGCCAAGGCCGGGCTGCTCGACGGCTGCCGCGCCGCGACCCACTGGGCCATGTGTGACACCCTGCAACAGCGCTTCCCGGCCCTGGAGGTGGATGCCGATGCGCTCTTCATCCAGCAGGGTGCGGTCTGGACCTCCGCGGGTGTCACCGCCGGCATAGACCTGGCACTGGCGCTGGTGGAAGCCGACTGCGGCCGCGAGGTCAGCATGCAGGCGGCGCGCGAACTGGTGGTCTACCTCAAGCGCCCTGGCGGACAGGCGCAGTACAGCACCTTGCTGCAATTGCAGACCCAGGACAGCTCGGCATTCGACGAGCTGCACCTGTGGCTGGCGGAGAACCTGGACGACCCGGAACTGACCGTGGAACGCCTCGCCGAACAGGCGAAGATGAGCCTGCGTAACTTCTCCCGCGTATACAAGGAACGCACCGGGCGCACGCCGGCCAAGGCCATCGAACTGTTCCGCCTGGAAGCGGCGAAGCGCCTGCTGGAAAACTCCTCGCGCAACATCGAGCAGATCGCCCGCGCCTGCGGCTTCGCTGACGAGGAGCGGCTGCGCACCACCTTCCGGCGCCACCTGACGATCTCTCCGCGCGACTATCGCAGCCGCTTCACCCGCTGAGCCTTACCCATCGAGTCAGCCTCGCTCAGGCCGCGGACAGCGCCAGCGAACGCTCCGGCTGCCACGCCAGGTGACAGGCGAAGCAGGAACGCAGCCAGCGCTCGCGCGGGTCGGCATGGCTGGTGCCGCGCCAGGCCATGGAGAGGTCCGGGCTCGACAGCGGCAGCGGCGCGTATTCAGCACGCAGGCCTTCCACCCGCGCCATCACCTGGGCCACGTAGTCGGGCACGATGGCGAGCATATCGCTGCCGGCCAGCAGCGCCGGCAAGGCACTGAACTGCGGCACCGCCAGCACCACCCTACGCTTCCGGTCATGGCGCGCCAGGGTACGATCGATGTCGTCGGTCATCTTGCCCTGCGCGGACACCGCCACATGGGGGCGCCGGCAGAACTCATCGAGGCTCACCGGTCCCGCCGACAAATCAGCGCGCAGCAGCATCGGCTGTACCGGGCGCAGGCTGCGGCAATGGGCACTGGCCGGCAGTTCCTGCGCCTGGCCGATCCCCAGGGAGATATCCCCGGCGACCAACAGTTGTGGCAGTTGCCACGCATCCACCCGCCGCACGACGAGCGTGACATTCGGCGCCTCGGTGCGAAGCTGCTGCATCAGCCGGGGCAGCAGCACGTATTCGACTTCGTCGCACAGCCCGACATGGAAGATCTCTTCGCTGGTGCGCGGGTCGAACTCCTGGGTGCAGCTCAGGGCCAGGGCAATGCCGTCCAGGGCTGGCCCCAGGCGCGCGTGGATTTCCTCGGCCCGCGCGGTGGGCTCCATCGCCCGCCCGCTGCGAATGAACAACGGATCGTCGAACATTGCCCGCAACCGGTTCAGCGCGCTGCTGACAGTGGTCTGGCAGAGAAACAGACGTTCACCCGCCCGGGTCACGTTGCGCTCGCGCATCATGGTCTCGAAGACAACCAGCAAATTGATATCGGCATGTCGCAGATCATTTCTGTTCATGGGTCCGCCCTCCAGGTGAAGTTGGATTCGAACAGCTTTTCGCTGTGCCCGCTCACTTCTCCAGGCTTGCGATGTGATTCCAGATTATTCAGGCGTAACCATGGGGTCAGTTGTACATGGGTGCAATATCACCATCCGTTGGCTATCCGAACCGATACCTGGGTATTGCTACGGCAAACTTATCGCAGCGAATATCATCGAGATCAGACTGTATACCGGAATATTCATACCCAAGCATTGCCCATCTATACCTAGGTATACTTCTCCGACTTGTTCGATGGCGTATCTTGCAAGTACGGCAGGCGCCGCCACGAGCGCCCCAGAGGAAGCAAATGCGCAATAAGGCTGTCATTGCAGTAGTCGACGACGATGAGTCCCTTCGCACCGCGCTGGAAGGCCTGCTGCGCGCCACCGGTTATCTGGCACGCACCTATGGCGGAGCCCGCGAATTCCTGGGCTCCGACGGCCTGGAACTGGCCAACTGCCTGATCTCCGATATCCAGATGCCGGACATGTGTGGCGTGGAGCTCTATGAGACGCTGCGTACCCGTGGCCTGGACCTTCCGGTGATATTCATTACCGCATACCCCAGCGAGCGGCCGCGCATCAGCACGGACATGCCCGGCGTGATCGCCTGCCTGCCCAAGCCGTTCGAAGCCGAACAGTTGCTGGACTGCATCGAGACCGCCCTGCTCTTGAAACCCTGAACGGCCGAACTTCTTAAAGTTACGGTTCGCGCCTACTGCACGATAAATCACTGCTCGACAAAGTGCTGCGCGCAGCTCCTCTTCGATACCTTCGTATAGTTCCCTTCAACACATGCGTAATTCCCGCACACCGATGTAGAAGTGCGCCTGGAAATTCTCCTCCCTAGCATGGGTTCACAGCGGACGACTGCAGATAGAACAACGCGAACCGCAGTTTTCGACAACCAGTCAGCGTCACGCCGAACTTGAAGCAGTTATTTCAAGGCAATTCATCCATTCGAGTCAGGAGCACATGATGAAACAGCAACTTCTGGTTATTGGCGCGGGCTTCGGTGGACTGTGGAGCACCCTGAGCGCCGCCCGCCTGCTGGACATGCACGGCCGCAACGATGTGGATATCACCCTGCTGGCGCCGCAGGCTGAACTACGCATTCGCCCGCGCTTCTACGAACCCGACGTGCACAGCATGTTCGCGCCACTGGATGACCTGTTCGGCGCGGTGGGCGTGCGCTTCGTCAAGGGCACCGCCGAAAGCATCGACGAGCAGGCCCGCAAGGTCGGCTACCGCGACGAAGCCGACCGCGTCGCCGAACTGAGTTACGACCGCCTGGTGCTGGCCAGCGGCAGCCAGCTGTCCCGCCCGCCGGTGCCGGGCCTGAAGGAATATGCCTTCGACGTCGACCAGATCGAGTCGGCGGCGCACCTGGAAAGCCACCTGCTGTCGCTGCGCAACCAGCCGGCCAGCCGCGCACGCAACACCGTGGTGGTCTGCGGCGGCGGTTTCACCGGTATCGAGACCGCCACCGAAATGCCGGCCCGCCTGCGTGCGGTGCTGGGTGACGACCAGGATGTGCGGGTGATCATCGTCGATCGCGGCGAGCGTATCGGCGCGGTGATGGGCGAAGGCATCCGCCCGCCGATCATCGAGGCCTCCGCCAGCCTGGGTATCGAGTGGATCACCGGCGCCACGGTCTCCGCCGTGGACGCCCAAGGCGTGACCCTCGACGACGGCCGCCACATCGAGAGCCACACGGTGATCTGGACCGTGGGTTTCCGCGCCAGCCCGCTGACCGAACAGCTGACTGCCCAGCGCGATGGCCAGGGCCGCCTGCACGTGGACGGCAACCTCAAGGTGCGTGGCCTGCCGGACGTATTCGCCGCCGGCGACGTGGCCTACGCCGCCACCGACGACCTCGGCAACTTCGCCGCGATGTCCTGCCAGCATGCGATCAGCCTTGGCCGCTACGCCGGCAACAACGCCGCCGCCGACCTGCTCGGGATCGACCCATTGCAGTACCGCCAGCCCAAGTACGTCACCTGCCTCGACCTGGGCGCGTGGGGCGCCGTGTACACCGAAGGCTGGGACCGCCAGCTGAAGCTGGTGAAAGCCGAGGCCAAGGAGCTCAAGACGCAGATCAACACCGTGTGGATCTACCCACCGGCGGCCGACCGCCGCGCCGCCCTGGCTGCCGCCGACCCGCTGATCCCGGTGGCCTGACCGCCTCCCGCACTCCCTCGCCCGGAGGGAGTGCCCTCCGCCTGATGGACTCGATCGACAAACAACAGGAGAAGCACCATGACCATGCACCTGAATACCTTCGCCCAGCCCAATGCCGCCAACCCAAGCCAGGAGCTGGTGCCATCGCGCTATGCCCTGCGCCTGGGCGAGATCGAGGTGCTTGTGGTCAGTGACGGAGTGCTGCCGCTGCCGACCGAGACCATGTCCACCAACGCCACCCCGGAAGAACGTGCGGCCTGGTTCAAGGAGATGTACCTGGGTCCGGACATGTTCGACTGGGCTCTGAACGTGTTGGTGGTGCGCAGCGGTGAGCAGACTATCCTGGTCGACGCCGGCCTGGGCAACCAGTTCCCCGGCTTCCCCCGCGCCGGGCAGTTCCCCAGGCGCCTGAAGGATGCCGGCATCGAGTTGTCGTCGATCACCGATATCGTGATCACCCACATGCACATGGACCACATCGGCGGGCTGCTCACCGACACCGTGAAGAACGGCCTGAGCCCTGAGGTGCGCATCCACGTCACGGCCACCGAAGTCGACTTCTGGAAGATCCCCGACTTCAGCCTGACCGAGATGCCGCAGCCAGTGCCGGACGTCCTGCGGCGCACCGCCAACGAGTTCATGGCCCACTACCAGAGCCGCCTGCGCATCTTCGAAGAGGAGTACCAGGTGGCGCCAGGCGTGGTGGCGAAACTCACCGGCGGCCACACCCCCGGCCACTGCATCGTCTACGTCGACTCCGCCGGAGAGCGCCTGACCTTCGCAGGCGACGCACTTTTCCCGGTGGCCTTCGACCACCCGGAATGGCACAACGGCTTCGAGCACAATCCGGAAGAATCAGTCCATGTGCGGGTACGCCTGCTACGCGAAGCGGCGGCCAGCGGCGAGCTGTTCGTCGCCACCCATCTGCCCTTCCCCTCGGTTGGCCGCGTAGCCATCAACGGTGACGCCTTCCGCTGGATCGCCGGTTTCTGGGACTATTGATAGCCCAGGTGCCACAGCCCTTTGTTCCGACCATCCGCGCCTTTCGAGCGCCCGCCGGAACAGGGGCTCTCATTTCCAGTGGCAGCTATCGGCTGATTAAGCCCCGCAGCAACTCCTACCCACGAATCTGCTCGCTCATCGTCGGTTCGGCCTGACCGAATCAGGGCGAGTGCCCGTGCTCACCCTTTCAAGCCTGGAGCCATCGAGATGACCGACACACGCTCACCCGACAACGGCGCGCTGCCTACCCTGACCCATGCCACCGGTGCTCCGGTAGCGGACAACCTCAACACAATGACCGCCGGCCCTCGCGGCCCGGCGTTATTGCAGGATATCTGGCTGATCGAGAAACTGGCTCACTTCGACCGCGAAGTGATCCCTGAGCGGCGCATGCATGCCAAGGGATGGGGCGCCCATGGCACCTTCACAGTCACCCAGGATATTGCCCTGGGCTTGCCGCCTGCCTGAGAGACCGCCCTGATAGCACCGGTACAGATGGAGCCGTGGGTAATCGCATGGGCCGGAGCCTTGCTGAGCTACTCGATGAGGCTCGGGTCCAGCGGGGCGTCGGACAAGGAGGGACCGCCGGTGACCAGCAGGATATCGAACATCCCGGTAGCCTGGGCGAATGTGAGGTCTGCCTGCAACTGCATGCTGCCCTACGCCCAAATAGCTGATTCCACTGGCCTGGAAACGAAAAAGCCCGCCTTGGAAGGCGGGCTATTTCATATCACAAGGAGCGAGCCCAAGGTTCACTCCTGGCGGCTGCAAGACCAGAAATTCCTGGTACCGTACAACCGCTGCGAAACTGGTGGGTCGTGTAGGATTCGAACCTACGACCAATTGGTTAAAAG
>NZ_JBTVPY010000031.1:0-65588 GCF_054720805.1 Pseudomonas sp. MT3 | reverse complement strand
CGACAGGCTCCTACCCTACGCCATACAAGCGAGCTTGCTCGCGAATCGCACGGCACGGTACCGGGCCGGAAAATCGCGGGCATGGTCCGCTCCTGTGGGGGACGTTTGGACGGCTTTTGCGGGAGCGAGGGGCGCCCAGTCCTTGCTTGCGAACAGCCCTGCAGTTGGGCGGGTTCGCGAGCAAGCTCGCTCCTACGAAAAAGCAAAAAGCAGCCTCAGTGCTTCCCGCTCAATTCTTCCCGTGCGTAATCGACGAACAGCTGCGCCGGCTTGGTCAGCTGGGCGCGCTTGAGCCAGGCGGCGACCAGGCCGGAGGTGCTGACCTCTTCGGCGACATCCACGGTCACCACCTTCTTGCCGTCGTAGGTGCATTCGGAATGCGGGCGGGTCACCAGCAGCGAGAAACCGAAGCCCTGGCCGACCATGCCGCGTACCATCTCGATCGACGGCGAGCTGAAGGCGATGTGCGGGTTCAGCCCCAGTTCCTCGAAGATGCGCACGAAATAGGTACGGCTGGGCTGCACGTCGAGCAGGATCATCGGCTCCAGCGCCAGGTCGCGCAGGGACACCTTGTCCTGCTTGGCGAAGCGGTGGTCCTCCGGCAGCAGCGCGTAGGGACGCTGGGCCGGCATCAGCGGGTCGGTGACGATGGTGGCGTCCAGGTCGTGCTCGTAGAGCAGCGCCAGGTCGAAGCGACCGCCGGTGAGGCCCTGCACCAGCTCCTGCTGTTCGCCGTCGCTGATGCGGATTTCCACGCCCGGATAGCGCTCGCGAAAGCCCGCGATCAGGCGCGGCAGGTAGAGTGGGGCGACGGTTTCGAAGCAGCCGATGTCGATCTGCCCGGCCACCACGTCGTTGTCGGCCAGGGCGTTCTGCTCGAACTCGTGGGCCATGCGCAGCAGTTCCTGCGCCTTGCGGTAGAAGCGCGCGCCACTGGGGGTCAGGGAAACGCCCTGGGCATGGTGGCGGATGAACAGCTGTACGCCGAAGCTCTCCTCCAGGCCCTTGATCGCCGTGGAGATGGAGGGCTGCGCGATGTACAGCTTGCGCGAGGCCTCGGCCACGCTGCCGCATTCCACGGTGGTCACGAAATACTTCAATTGCCGCAAGGTATAGGAAGCCACTGCACGCCTCGTTGATGCTTTTTTATACAAGATACCGTGTTGCGCCGGCCCGCGGGGGCCGCCCGTGGCGAAGATTTTCCTCGCCGCCGACCACATTTTTCATGGCCTTGGCCGCCTGCTGCGTCCCGCCGGGCCCGGAGCGCCACATGTCGGTGCGGCGCGAACCGAAGCGGTGCAGGCTGCCCAGCTTTTTCATATACCCCGAAGACAAATTTAATAATTTTCCTTGGCGGGGGGTTGGGCGACCATCGATTGCACATCCAGAACAACAAAGTCGCCGCATGATGCGACTGAAGCAGGAGTGCCTTGGTGTACGAGCTCAATGACTGGCAGCAGCGCGCTGCCCGGCAGACCTTCATCGACAGCGCGCTGATCGGTGGCCGCCGCGTGGCCGCCCGTGACGGCGCTACCTTCGCTTCCATCGACCCGGCGACCAACCGTCTGCTGGCGAATGTCGCCGCCTGCGGCGAGGCCGAAGTCGACGCCGCCGTGCGCGCCGCCCGCCAAGCCTTCGAGACCGGTCCCTGGGCGCGCATGGCGCCGCGTGAGCGCAAGGCCGTGCTGCAGAAGCTCGCCGAGCTGATGATGGCCAACCGCGACGAACTGGCCCTGCTCGACACCCTGAACATGGGCAAGCCGGTGATGGACGCCTGGAACATCGACGTGCCCGGCGCCGCCGGCGTGTTCTCCTGGTACGCCGAAAGCCTCGACAAGCTCTACGACCAGGTCGCCCCGACCGCGCAGGACGCCCTGGCCACCATCACCCGCGCGCCGCTGGGCGTGATCGGCGCCGTGGTGCCGTGGAACTTCCCCCTCGACATGGCCGCCTGGAAGCTGGCGCCCGCGCTGGCCGCCGGCAACTCCGTGGTGCTCAAGCCCGCCGAGCAGTCGCCGTTCTCCGCCCTGCGCCTGGCCGAGCTGGCGCTGGAAGCCGGCATCCCCGAAGGCGTGCTGAACGTCGTGCCGGGCCTGGGCGAAACCGCCGGCAAGGCCCTGGGCCTGCATCCGGACGTGGACGCCCTGGTGTTCACCGGCTCGACCCAGGTCGGCAAGTACTTCATGCAGTATTCCGCCCAGTCCAACCTCAAGCAGGTCTGGCTGGAGTGCGGCGGCAAGAGCCCGAACCTGGTGTTCGCCGACTGCCGCGACCTCGATCTGGCCGCCGAGAAGGCCGCCTTCGGCATCTTCTTCAACCAGGGCGAAGTCTGCTCGGCCAACTCGCGCCTGCTGGTGGAGCGCTCGATCCACGACGAGTTCGTCGAGCGCCTGATCGCCAAGGCCCGCGACTGGGCGCCGGGCGACCCGCTGGACCCGGCCAGCCGCGCCGGCGCCATCGTCGATGGCAAGCAGACCGCCGGCATCCTGCGCTGCATCGACCAGGCCGCCAGCGACGGTGCGACGCTCGCCTGCGGCGGCCGTCAGCTGAGCTTCAACGGTTCGGACAATTTCATCGAGCCGACCCTCTTCACCGGTGTGCGTCCGGAGCAGAGCCTGGCCCGCGACGAAGTGTTCGGCCCGGTGCTGGCGGTGATCCCGTTCGACAGCGAAGACGACGCCGTGCGCATGGCCAACGACAGCATCTACGGCCTGGCCGCCTCCCTGTGGAGCGACGACCTGCACCGCGCCCACCGGGTGGCGCGCCGCCTGAACGCCGGCACCGTGTCGGTGAACACCGTGGACGCCCTGGACCCGGCCATTCCGTTCGGCGGCGGCAAGCAGTCCGGCTTCGGCCGCGACCTGTCGCTGCATTCGTTCGACAAGTACACGCAGCTCAAGACCACCTGGTTCCAACTGCGCTGACTTCCATCCGGACCCGATAAACACAATAAGAGAGTCTGCGAATGAGTGTGAACGCACAACAACCCGCTTTGTGCCGCGTGCTCGGCCTGGGCCCGCTGCTGGCCGTGGCCATCGGCCTGGTGGTGTCCCAGGGTGTGATGGTGCTGATGCTGCAGGGGGCCGGCAGTGCCGGCCTCGGCTTCATCGTGCCGCTGGGCCTGGCCTACCTGCTGGCCCTGAGCTATGCCTTCTCCTTCTCCGAACTGGCGCTGATGATCCCGCGCGCCGGCGGCCTGAGCAGCTACACCGAAGTGGCTATCGGGCATTTCCCGGCCATCCTGGCGACCTTCTCCGGCTACGTGGTGGTGGCGATGTTCGCGCTGTCCGCCGAACTGCTGCTGCTCGACATGATCATCGGCAAGGTCTACCCCGGCAGCGTGCCGCCGATGCTCATCGCCTACGGCGTGCTGGGCCTGTTCACCGTGCTCAACCTGCTGGGCATCGACATCTTCGCGCGTCTGCAGAGCGCATTGGCGCTGGTGATGATGATCGTCCTGCTGGCGCTGGGCCTGGGTTCGGTCGGCAGCGAGCAGGCGTCCGCCGGACTGGCCCTGGCCAGTGGCTGGAACCCGTTGGGCGTCGGCGTGCTGGCGCTGACCGCGATGGCCGTGTGGGGCTTCGTTGGCGCCGAGTTCGTGTGCCCGCTGGTGGAGGAAACCAAGCGTCCGGAGCGCAACATCCCGCGTTCGATGATCCTCGGCCTGACCATCATCTTCCTGACCATCGCCCTGTACTGCCTGGGCGCGCTGATGCTGATCCCCGGCGAGGAACTGGCCGGCAGCCTGCTGCCGCACTTCCTGTTCGCCAACCGCGCCTTCGGCGAGTATGGCCAGCTGTTCCTGGTGATCGCCGCCATCACCGCCACCTGCAGCACCCTGAACTCGTCGCTGGCGGCCATCCCGCGCATGCTTTACGGCATGGCGCAGAACGGCCAGGCCTTCCCGCAGTTCCAGTGGCTCAGCCGCAAGGCGCGCACGCCGTGGGTGGCAGTGCTGTTCGTCGCCGCCATCACCGGGCTGCCGATCGTCCTGCTGGGCGACAACCCGGACGCCATCAACATCCTGCTGCTGGCCGCCGCGCTGTCCTGGCTGCTGGCCTACATCATCGCCCACGTCGACGTACTCGCCCTGCGTCGCCGCTACCCGCAGCTGGCCCGGCCGTTCCGCACGCCGTTCTACCCGCTGCCCCAGTTGTTCGGCATCGCCGGCATGCTCTATGCCGTGGTGCACGTGTCCCCGACCCCGGAAATGACCGGCCGCATCTTCGCCAGCGCAGGCGTGGTGCTGGGCGTGGTCTCGCTGGTCGCGGTCGTGTGGATCAAGCTGGTGATGCGCAAACCGCTTTTCGTACCCGAACCGCTCGAGACGGCCGGTGAGACTGCCCAGGGTAAGTCCGTCGCCCTCGATCCCCTGCAATCCCCGACGGCCTGACGTACGCCTCGGGAACTTGGAGAATGTCGATGACCGACCAGACCAGACCGCAACGTGAAACCCGCGATTACCAGAAAGCGGATGCGGCTCACCACATCCACGCCTTCCTCGACCAGAAGGCGCTGAACGCCGAAGGCCCGCGCGTGATGGTGCGCGGCGAAGGCCTGCACCTGTGGGACAACGACGGCAACCGCTACCTGGACGGCATGTCCGGCCTGTGGTGCACCAACCTGGGCTACGGCCGCAAGGACCTGACCGCCGCCGCCACCGCCCAGCTGGACGAACTGCCGTACTACAACATGTTCTTCCACACCACCCACCCGGCGGTGATCGAGCTTTCCGAGACCCTCTTCAGCCTGCTGCCCGACCACTACAGCCACGCGATCTACACCAACTCCGGCTCCGAGGCCAACGAGGTGCTGATCCGTACCGTGCGCCGCTTCTGGCAGATCGAAGGCAAGCCGCAGAAGAAGATCATGATCGGCCGCTGGAACGGCTACCACGGCTCCACCCTGGCGGCCACCGCGCTGGGCGGCATGAAGTTCATGCACGAGATGGGCGGCCTGATCCCGGACATCGCGCACATCGACGAGCCCTACTGGTTCGCCGCCGGCGGCGACCTGACCCCGGCCGAGTTCGGCCGCCGCTGTGCGCTGCAGCTGGAAGAGAAGATTCTCGAGCTGGGCGCCGACAACGTCGCCGGCTTCATCGCCGAACCCTTCCAGGGCGCCGGTGGCATGATCTTCCCGCCGGAAAGCTACTGGCCGGAAATCCAGCGCATCTGCCGTCAGTACGACGTGCTGCTGTGCGCGGACGAAGTGATCGGCGGCTTCGGCCGTACCGGCGAATGGTTCGCCCACCAGCACTTCGGCTTCCAGCCCGACACCCTGTCCATCGCCAAGGGCCTGACCAGCGGCTACATCCCGATGGGCGGCCTGGTACTGAGCAAGCGCATCGCCCAGACCCTGGTGGAAGAGGGCGGCGTGTTCGCCCACGGCCTGACCTACTCCGGCCACCCGGTGGCGGCGGCGGTGGCCGTGGCCAACCTGCGCGCGCTGCGTGACGAGGGCTGGGTCAATGCGGTGAAGAACGACACCGGCCCGTACCTGCAGCAGTGCCTGCGCGAAGTCTTCGGCAACCACCCGCTGGTGGGCGACATCCAGGGCACCGGCTTCGTCGCCGCGCTGCAGTTCGTCCAGGACAAGGCCACCCGCAAGCGTTACGACAACGAGAACGACCTGGCCTGGCGCTGCCGCACCATCGGCTTCGAGGAGGGCGTGATCATTCGCTCCACCCTCGGCCGCATGATCATGGCGCCGGCGCTGGTCGCCGGCCGTACGGAGATCGACGAACTGGTCGAGAAGACCCGCCGCGCGGTCGACCGCACGGCCGAGGAAATCGGCGTGCTGTAACGGCACCCGCTTCCGCTCTTTTGTAGGAGCGAGCTTGCTCGCGAACCCGCCCCGCTGCGGAGTCTGTTCGCGAGCAAGCTCGCTCCTACGAAGAACAAAAGCTCTACAACAACGCCGCGAGCGCGAAGACGCCCGCGCGATGGAACCCTTTTGCCCGGCATTTGCCGGGGGTACTGCCCAGCAACACAACAACGCCAATCCGGCTGTGGGAGTCGTTCCATGAAATCGTCCTTGCTCGTGCGTGTGTCCCTCACCTGTGCTCTCGCCGCCGCTGTCGGCGGAGTTCAGGCCCAGTCCCAAAGCATCACTGTCATCTCCTTTGGCGGCGCCACCAAGGCGGCCCAGGAGCAGGCCTATTTCAAACCCTTCGAAGCCAGCGGCGCCGGGAAGATCGTCGCCGGCGAGTACAACGGCGAAATGGCCAAGGTCAAGGCTATGGTGGACGTCGGCAAGGTCACATGGGATGTGGTGGAAGTGGAAAGCCCCGAGTTGCTGCGCGGCTGCGACGAGGGCCTGTTCGAGCGCATCGACCCGGCGGCCATCGGCGATCCGAAGAACTTCGTTCCCGGCACCCTGAGCGAATGCGGCGTGGCCACCTACGTCTGGTCGATGGTCATGGCCTACAACGGCGCCAAGGTCGCCAAGGCGCCGCAGTCCTGGGCCGACTTCTGGAACACTACCGAATACCCGGGCAAGCGCGGCCTGCGCAAGGGCGCCAAGTACACCCTGGAGATCGCCCTGCTGGCCGACGGCGTGAAGCAGGCGGACCTGTACGAGGTGCTCGGCACCAAGGCCGGCGTCGACCGCGCCTTCGCCAAGCTCGACCAGCTCAAGCCGAGTATCCAGTGGTGGGAAGCCGGCGCGCAGCCGCCGCAATGGCTGGCCGCCGGCGATGTGGTGATGAGCGCCGCCTACAACGGCCGCATCGCCGCCGCGCAGAAGGAAGGCGTGAAGCTGGGCATCGTCTGGCCGGGCAGCCTCTACGACCCGGAATACTGGGCCGTGGTGAAAGGCACGCCGAACAAGGCGCTGGCCGAGAAGTTCATCGCCTTCGCCAGCCAGCCGCAGACCCAGAAGACCTTCTCCGAGAACATCCCCTACGGCCCGGTGCACAAGGGCACCCTCGACCTGCTGCCGGCGGATGTGCGCGACGCGCTGCCCACCGCGCCGACCAACCTGGAAGGCGCCCGCGCCGTCGATGCCGCCTTCTGGGTGGATCACGGCGAAGAGCTGGAACAGCGCTTCAACGCCTGGGCCGCACGCTGATCCTTCCCTGACGCGTGCCCGGCGTCCGCGCCGGGCACTCGCCTTGCATTCCGCGCTGTGCGGATGAGACAGACCATGACGACGACACAGAACCCGTCGGCGACCCTGGAGCTGAGCACCATTCAGCCCATCGCCGCCCATGAACGCCACGGCCGTGCCCGTGATCTCTTCACCATCTGGTTCGGCAGCAACATCATGCTGCTCACCGTAGTGACCGGCGCACTGGCGGTCACCATCTTCAAGCTGCCGTTCTTCAGCGCCGTGCTGGCGCTGGTGCTCGGCCATTTGCTGGGCGGGATATTCATGGCCCTGCATTCGGCCCAGGGGCCGCAGCTGGGCGTGCCGCAGATGGTGCAGACCCGCGGCCAGTTCGGCTCCTACGGCTCGCTGCTGGTGGTCGCCCTGGTGGTGATCATGTACCTGGGCTTCTTCGCCTCCAACCTGGTGCTCGGCGGGCAGACGCTCAGTGCGCGCTTCCCGGTGATCAGCACCAACCAGGGCATCCTGCTGGTCGGTGCGCTGAGCGTCATCGCCAGCATCTTCGGCTACCGCCTGATCCACGGTTACACCCGGCTGATGTGCTGGCTGTCCGGCGCGGTGCTGCTGGTCTGCTTCATCTGGCTGCTGTTCGTCCACGGCCTGCCGGCGGACCTGCTCGAGCGCAACCAGACCACCATCCCCGGCTTTCTCGGCGCACTGTCCATCGCCGCGCTCTGGCAACTGGCCTACGCGCCCTACGTCTCCGATTACTCGCGCTACATGCCGCAGGGCACCGGCTCGCGCACCGCGTTCTGGTCCAGCTACTGGGGCTGCTGCCTGGGTTCGATCCTGCCGATGCTGCTGGGTGTGCTGGTCGGCCTGTCGGTGGGCGAGGGCGATGTCATCGCCGGGCTGATCGACATGACCGGCGGCTTCAGCGCGGTGATGGTCGCGGTGTTCTCCATCGGCATCGCCGCCACCAACTCGATGAACCTGTACTGCGGCACGCTCTCGACCATCACCGTCGGCCAGACCCTGATTCCGGCGTGGAACGCCCAGGCCGGCTGGCGCGCGGTGATCTCCCTGGTGCTGTTCGGTGGCTCGCTGGCCATCGCCCTGCTCGGCCAGGACAACTTCATGGCCAACTACACCAACTTCATCCTGCTGCTGCTCTACGTGCTGGTGCCCTGGAGCGCGATCAACCTGGTCGACTACTACCTGGTGGCCCACGGCGAATACGACGTGCTGTCGTTCTTCCGCCGCGACGGCGGCATCTACGGCACCTTCAACTGGACCGCGGTGAACTGCTACATCCTCGGCATCCTGGTGCAGATCCCCTTCATGTCCACCGCGCTCTACACCGGCGTGGCCGCCCAGGCCATGAACGGTGCGGACATCTCCTGGGTGGTCGGCCTGGGCGTGGTCTCGCCGGTCTACTGGCTGTTCAGCCGCAAGCGCCAACGCAGCCTGAAGGAGGCCCGCGCATGAGCCGTCGCAGCGGATTCTTCTTCGACGAACGCTGCTTCTGGCACGCCGCCGGACTGCACGCGCTGATCCTCCCGGTGGGCGGCTGGCTGCAGCCGCCGGCCGGTTCCGGGCATGCCGAATCGGCGGAGAGCAAACGCCGGCTGAAGAGCCTGATGGACGTCTCCGGCCTCAGTGACCGGCTCAGGCTTTCCAGCGCGCCGCTGGCCAGCGAGGAAGACCTGCTGCGCGTTCACCCGGCGGACTACCTGGCGCGTTTCAAGGCCATGAGCGCTGCCGGCCACGGCGAACTGGGCGAGGAAGCGATGGTCGGTCCCGGCACCTACGAGATCGCCCGGCAGTCCGCGGGGCTCGCCATTGCCGCGGTGGACGCGGTGATGCGCGGCGAGCTGGACAATGCCTACGCGCTGTCCCGTCCGCCGGGTCACCATTGCCTGGCCGATCGCGGCATGGGCTTCTGCTACCTGGCGAACATCGCCGTGGCGGTGGAAGCGGCCAAGGCGCGCCACGGCCTCACGCGCGTGGCGGTGCTGGACTGGGACGTGCACCACGGCAACGGCACCGAGTCGATCTTCTATGGCCGCGACGACGTGCTGACCCTGTCGATCCACCAGGCCGACTGCTTCCCCACCGGCTCCGGCGCGGTGGAGGACATCGGCGAGGGCGCGGGCACCGGCTACAACTTCAACGTGCCGCTCTATCCGGGCAGTGGCGACGACGCCTATCGCGTGGCGATGGAAACCCTCATCGTTCCGGCGCTGGAACGCTTCCAGCCCGAGCTGATCGTGGTCGCCTGCGGCTTCGACGCCAACGGCGTGGATCCGCTGGCGCGCATGCTCGCCCACAGCGAGACCTTCCGCGCCATGACCGCATCGGTCCGCGACGTGGCGGAGCGTCTGTGCGGGGGCCGGCTGGTGCTGGTTCACGAAGGCGGTTACGCCGAAGCCTACGTGCCGTTCTGCGGCCACGCGGTGATCGAGGAACTGGCCGGCGTGCGCACCGAGGTGGTCGATCCCTTCCTGCCGATGCTCGAAGGCCAGCAGCCGGACGCGGACTTCCGCGCCTTCCAGCGCCAGGCCCTGGAGCGGATGGCGGCGAAGCTGCTGGGCTGAGGCCGGCGCCTGCGGCCATCCAGCGGTTGGCGAGTGCCTGCGCGGGTGATGGACGTCGTCCTCGCGCAGTGCGAATAGTTCCTTCGAACGTCGCTGGCGGGGGGCGGCACGACACAGAATGGCTGGATCTCGTTCGTACCGAGGGGCCGCCCCGTGGATTTCCGCTTCAGCGAGGAACAGGACCTGCTGCGCGACATGCTCGCGCGCTACTTGTCCGATCATTACACGTTCGATGCGCGTCAGGCCGCCGTGAACTCGGCAATCGGCTGGCGTCCCGACTGCTGGCGGGCATTCGCCCAGGACCTGGGGCTGCTGGGCATCGGGATTCCCGAGCGCTTCGGTGGATCGGGCGGAGGCATCGTCGACTACCTCGTGGTGATGGAGCAGTTCGGTCGCCACCTGGTGCTGGAGCCGTACCTTGGCACGGCCATCCTGGCGGTCGAGGCGCTGCAACACGCCGATGAGACGCTGGCGGCCGACGTGCTGCCGGCCATCGCGGCCGGCGAGCGGGTGGTAGGCTGGGCCCATGCCGAACCGGAGCTGCGCTACGGTATGGCGCCGCGGGTCCGCGCGGAGGCCGACGCCGGAGGGTACCGCCTGCATGGGCGCAAGGCGCTCGTCAGCGGGGCGCCCTGGGCCACGCACTTCATCGTCAGCGCGAACACCGCCGAGGGGCCGACGCTGTTCTGGGTCGAGCGCACGGCGCCGGGCCTGACATTGATCGAGTCCCCCACCTTCGACGGCGGCCGGACCGCCGACCTGGTGCTGGCCGGCGTGCGGGTGAGCGCGGCACAGGTGTTGGGAACGCCGGGGGGCGCATTGCCCTTGCTCGAGCGGTTGTGCGACATCGCCACGCTGGCCCTGTGCGCGGAAGCGACCGGCGCCACCGCGCGAATGCTGGAGGACACCGTCGCGTACGCGCGCCAGCGTCAACAGTTCGGACAGGCCATCGGCAGCTTCCAGGCTTTGCAGCATCGCATGGCGGACATGTACATGCTGCACGAGCAGGCCGTCGCCCTCACCCAGGTGGCGGCCATGCGTGTTTCCGACGAGCACCGGGAGCGCGCGCTGGCCGTCAGCACCGCCAAGGCGCATGTCGACGAGGCCGGTCGGCGTATCGGCCAGGGGGCGGTACAGATCCACGGTGGCATGGGGGTGACCGAGGAAACGGCGGTGGGTCACTACTTCAAGCGCGTCACCGCGATCGGCCTGCAGTTCGGCAACATCGCCTACCACCTGCGGCGCTGCGTCGACCTGCGCTACCCGGCCAACGTATAAGGATCGTCATGGACATCAACGACTCTCCGCAGGACCTGCAGTTTCGCGCCGAGGTGCGCGCCTGGATCGCCGAGGCGTACGACGCCGAACTGCGCGCGATGATGGCGCAGTCGAAGAACGGCTACCTCGACAAGGCGGCACAGGTGCGCTGGCAGAAGGCACTGCACGCGCGCGGCTGGGCGGCGCCGAACTGGCCGCAGGCGCATGGCGGCCCCGGCTGGACGCCCACGCAACGTCATCTCTTCCAGAGCGAACTGGCCGCCGCCGGTTGCCCGCCGGTGTCGCCGATGGGACTGAAGATGGTGGCGCCGGTCATCATGAAATACGGCACCCCCGAGCAGCAGGCCCGCTTCCTGCCGCGCATCCTCTCGGCCGACGACTTGTGGTGCCAGGGCTATTCCGAGCCGAACGCCGGCTCCGACCTGGCTTCGTTGCAGATGCGCGCGACGCGTGGTGCCGATGCGAACGGCGAGTACTACGTCCTGAACGGTTCGAAGATCTGGACGACGCACGCGCAGTGGGCCGACTGGATGTTCTGCCTGGTGCGCACCTCGCGCGAGGGCAGGCCGCAGGAGGGCATTACATTCCTGCTGCTCGACATGCGCACGCCCGGTATCACCATCTCGGCACTGCCCACGCTCGACGGCCCGATGGAAGGCCAGCAGGAGGTCAACCAAGTCTTCTTCGACGACGTGCGCGTACCGGTCACGCAACGCCTCGGCGAGGAAGGCATGGGCTGGGCCGTCGCCAAGTACCTGCTCGAGTTCGAGCGTGGCGGCAGCTATGCGCCGATGCTGCGCCGGCAGCTGGACAAGGTGGCGGCGATTGCCGCCGCGCAGCCCGGTGAAGAGGGCAACGGACGGCTGATCGACGATCCCGTCTTCCGGCAACGGCTGGGCGCCATGCATGTGCGCGTGGCGGCGGCCGAGGCGACCGAGCAACGGCTGTTCTCCGGCGTGGCCTCGGGCGCGTCTATCGGCGCGGCCTCGAGCATGATCAAGGTGGTCGGCACCGAGACGGCCCAGGCCATCTCCGAGCTGGCCGTCGATGCGCTCGGGCCTTATGCGCTGCCATTCGTACGGGACACCTGGGCCGAGATCCAGGGGCGCGCCGCCAGCCCGCGCCTGGGGCCGGACGATGCCGCGCCGGTCGCGCCGCGCTACTTCAACTATCGCAAGGCATCGATCTACGGTGGTTCCAGCGAGATCCAGCGCAACATCATCGCGCGACAGGTCCTGCAGCTCTGAGCGCACCCATCAGCCCCCTTGGCATCGTTACCCACCCTCTCTACAAAAATCAGAACAGGAGGCAAGGTTCATGAAGACGGAATACCTCGCGACGTTGTCCAGCGCGATTCGCCACTTCGCCCGGGAGCGGGCCGGGGCCATTGCATATGCCTTCGAAGGCCGCGAGACCACCTTTGGCGATTTCGACCGGCATACCGATCGCGTTGCGCAGGCCTTGCTGGCCGACGGCGTGAAGGCCGGCGACCGTATCGCCTATGTCGGCAAGAACAGCGACCACTATTTCGAGCTGTTCTTTGGCGCGGCCAAGATGGGCGCCGTCATCACGCCGGTGAGCTGGCGGCTGGCGGGGCCCGAGATCCAGTACATCGTCTCGCATTGCGACGCGACGCTGGTTTTCGTCGGCACGGAGTCATCGGCGCTGGTGCGCGGCCTGCTGCCAGCGCTGCCGCTGGTGCGTCGCGCGGTGGCGATGGAGGGCGGAGAAGCTGATTGGCCGGCCTATCCGGACTGGCGCGACGCCTGCCCGGATACCCCGCCGACGCATGAAGCGCAGCCCAACGACGTGGTGCTGCAACTCTATACGTCGGGTACGACCGGACGTCCCAAGGGCGTGATGCTGATGCATCGCAACCTGACCTGCGGTACCGAGATCGCCCTGCACGACGGAGCGGACTGGTCGCAATGGAGCGACGACGACGTCTCTCTGGTGGCCATGCCGGTGGCGCATATCGGCGGCTCGGGTTGGGGCGTGCGTGGCGTCCTGGTCGGTTGCAAGGGGGTCGTGGCGCGCGAGTTCGATCCGAGCAAGGTGCTCGACTACATCGAGCACGACCGCATCAGCAAGTTGTTCATGGTGCCGGCGGCCATGCAGATCGTACTGCGCGACCCGCGTGCGCGGCAGGTGGACTATTCGCGTCTCAAGCACATGCTGTACGGCTCGTCGCCGATCCCCGCCGCGTTGCTGCGCGAGGGCATGGCGGTCTTCGGCTGTGGCTTCGTGCAGCAGTACGGCATGACGGAGACCACCGGCACCATCGTGGCGCTGCCGCCGGAAGACCACACGCCCGCCGATGTCCCGCGCATGCGCGCCGCCGGCAAGGCCATGCCCGGCAGCGAGGTGGCGGTGGTCGGGCCGGACGGCCAGAGGCTGCCGGCCGGAGAGGTGGGCGAAGTGGTGATCCGCTCGCCGCAGAACATGGCCGGCTACTGGAAGCAGGAGGAAGACACCGCCCGCACCCTCGACGCCGACGGCTGGCTGCGCAGCGGCGATGCCGGCTACATGGACGCGGACGGCTATCTCTACATCCACGACCGGGTCAAGGACATGATCATCAGCGGCGGGGAAAACATCTATCCGGCCGAAGTGGAGAGCGCCATCTACGGTCACCCGGCCGTTGCCGACGTGGCCGTGATCGGCGTGCCCGACGAGCGCTGGGGCGAGGCGGTCAAGGCGATGGTGGTGCTGCGTCCGGGCGTGGCGGCGGACGTCGACGGTATCCTGGGCTGGGCGCGTGAACGCATCGCGGGCTTCAAGGTGCCCAAGAGCATCGACTTCATCGACGCCATGCCGCGCAATCCGGCCGGCAAGCTGCTGCGCCGGGCGCTGCGGGAGCCGTACTGGGTGGGTTGCAGCCGCCGGGTGAACTAGGCCCACGGATCGAGGCGAAGGGGCTGGGCGCCGCAGCCTGGCTTCAGCCCTGGGGCATCGAGCCTGGCCGGATGAAGGCCAGCATGTGCGCCACATAGTCGGCCTTGCCGAGCTCGATGCCGTGGTGGCGCAGGATCGCGTAGGCGGTGACGCAGTGGAAGTAGAACTGCGGTAGCGCCCAGTCGCGCGCGTACTGCTCGCGGGTCAGGTCGAACACGATGCCGTTGGGCAGGTCCAGCGCGATCGCCGATGGGGACTCGCCATCCAGTGCCGTGGGTTGCAGGTCGCCGAGCACCGCCAGCGCCTCGGCAACGCAGCCCCGTGCGTCGTCCGGCGAACCCGGCCGTTCGTTCGCTTCCCAGCCGTCCTGGCGCACGCCCAGCCAGTGCTCGGGAATGGCCAGGCCACGAAGCCGATAGGTCGGTTCCAGCGCCTGGAAGCAGGTGAAGCGCACCTGTGACGCCAGCGGGTACATGTCCGCCGCCAGCCGCATCGACATCAGCGCTTCGACATCACCGCCCGTGGCCCTCTGGTGCGCCTCGGCCTTGTCGAGCCATTGCCCGAGGTTGGTGAGCATCCGGGTGAAGGTCGGAACGAGCAGATGGGTCAGCGACATGGTGTTCTCCAGGGCAAGGGAGTTTCCAGTTTAGCCCGAGACTGCCTGCCGCGCGGCTCGATACTGCCTTGCGCTAGAGAGTCCGGCTGCCGCCGCCTGAAGGTGATGACCGAGTGCCGCATCGAAGAGTTGCGGACACTCTCGATTGCCAGGACGGCGACTTCGACTGTGCCCTGTGCCGAAACTGTGATCTTGCGCCTTTCGTAGGAGCGAGCTTGCTCGCGAACAGGCTCCGCAGCTTGGCGGTTCGCGAGCAAGCTGGATCCGTCCGTGACTTGCGGTACGCCTGGGAACGCGTGGCGTATGGGCAAAAAAAGGGAGCCTTGCGGCTCCCCTGGAGAGACGGCCGCGGAAGTGGAGTCGCGGCCGGGGGGCGGGTGCACCGTCAGGCGGCGCGGAACAGGTTGTGCGGGTCGATGACGAATTTCTTCGGCACGCCGGCATCGAACTCGCCGTAGCCCTTGGGCGCGTCGTCCAGGGTGATGACTTCCACCCCGACGACATCGGCGATCTTGATGCGGTCCCACATGATCGCCTGCATCAGCTGGCGGTTGTACTTCATCACCGGGGTCTGGCCGGTGTGGAAGCTGTGCGACTTGGCCCAGCCCAGGCCGAAGCGGATGCTCAGCGAGCCCTGCTTGGCGGCCGCGTCCACCGCGCCCGGATCCTCGGTGACGTAAAGGCCCGGAATGCCGATCTTGCCGGCGACCCGCACCACACCCATCAGCGAGTTCAGCACGGTGGCCGGAGCCTCGTGCTGCGAGCCGGAATGACCGTGGCCACGGGCTTCGAAGCCCACCGCGTCGACCGCACAGTCCACTTCCGGCTCGCCCAGCAGGTCGGCGATCTGCTCGTGCAGCGGGGTGTCCCTGGACAGGTCGGCGATTTCGAAGCCCTGGGCCTTGGCGTGGGCCAGGCGGGTCGGGTTGACGTCACCGACGATCACCACGGCGGCGCCCAGCAGGCGGGCCGAGGCGGCAGCGGCGAGACCGACCGGACCGGCACCGGCGATGTAGACGGTGCTGCCCGGACCGACGCCGGCCGTCACCGCACCGTGGTAGCCGGTGGGCAGGATGTCGGAGAGGCAGGTCAGGTCGCGGATCTTCTCCATCGCCGCGTCGCGGTTGGGCAGGCGCAGCAGGTTGAAGTCGGCATAGGGAACCATCACGTACTCGGCCTGGCCACCGACCCAGCCACCCATGTCGACGTAGCCGTAGGCGCCGCCGGCGCGGGACGGGTTGACCGTCAGGCAGACGCCGGTGTGCTGCTCCTTGCAGGTGCGGCAGTGGCCACAGGCGACGTTGAACGGCACCGAGACCAGGTCGCCGATCTTCATGGTTTCCACGCCCCGACCGATCTCCACCACCTCGCCGGTGATCTCGTGGCCCAGTACCAGGCCTTCGGGAGCGGTGGTACGGCCACGGACCATGTGCTGGTCGGAGCCGCAGATGTTGGTGGACACCACGCGCAGGATCACCCCGTGGTCGATCTGCTTGCCCTGCGGGTCCTGCATCTTCGGATAGGGGATGTTCTGTACCTCGACCTTGCCCGGGCCGAGATAAACCACACCACGATTGCCAGACATACGCATTCCTCATTGTGTTTGTGGGTACAAAGGCGGGCCTTGCGGCTCGCGGTTCTGCACTGGGATGTCGTGTGTTGCGCGACAGGGCCGAGGGATTGGCAGCCGGCGGTCTGTCGATGTTGCTCGGTGCTTGGGTGGGCGCTCAGGGAGCACCTCACCCGAGCCCTCTCCCAGAGGGAGAGGGGGTGTTTGTCGATGTTTCGGCCTCAGCCGGCTGCGTTGCGTGAATGGGTTCGCGAGCAAGCTCGCTCCTACAAAACCACCGTCCGGTTGGCGTTCAGGAACACGCGTTTCTCGATGTGGTAGCCCACGGCTTTCGCCAGGGTCAGGCACTCCACATCGCGGCCCTTGGCGATCAGGTCCTCGGGGTAGTGGGCGTGGTCCACGGGCTCGACGCCCTGGGCGATGATCGGGCCCTCGTCGAGGTCGTTGTTGATGTAGTGGGCGGTGGCGCCGACCAGCTTCACACCCTTCTGGTAGGCCTGGTGGTAGGGCTTGGCGCCCTTGAAACCGGGCAGCAGCGAGTGGTGGATGTTGATCGCCCAGCCGTCCAGGCGGCGGCACAGCTCGGGGGACAGCACCTGCATGTAGCGGGCGAGGATCACCAGTTCGGCGCCGGTCTCCTCGATCACCTGCCAGACCTTCGCCTCCTGCGCGCCCTTGTCGTTGGGGTCGAGGGCGAAGTGGTGGTAGGGGATGCCGTGCCAGCGCGCCAGCGGCTCGAGGTCCGGGTGGTTGGAGACCACCGCCACCACGTCCATCGGCAGCTGGCCGATGCGCTGGCGGTAGAGCAGGTCGTTCAGGCAGTGGTCGGCCTTGGAGACCATGATCACCACCTTGCTGCGGTAGCCCGGCGGGGTCAGTTCGACGTTCATCTGGAAGGGCGAGACGCGGTCGGCGAGGCCGGCGCGGAAGGCCGCTTCGTCGAAGCCGTCGCCGGCGCGGAACTCGATGCGGATGAAGAAGCGCTGCGCCAGGCGGTCGTCGAAGGAGTGGTGCTCGGTGACGTAGCAGCTCTGTTCGAACAGGTAGCGCGTGACCACGTCCACCGTGCCCAGCAGGCTCGGGCTGTCGGCGGTGAGGATCCAGGTATCGGGGGTGCGGCTCATGGTCAGGCTCCGAAGCATTTCTCTCGTTGGAGCGGCTCTCACTGGAGAGGTTGGAGTGAGGTCTCCCTCACCCCGGCCCTCTCCCGGAGGGAGAGGGGGAAGAGCGTTTCTTACGCCGCCACCTGCAGGCCGTACTCGGCGCAGGCGTCCTGCAGCCACAGCCAGAAGTAGTCGGAGAAGCTGCGGCGCATCACCAGTTCCCAGGTGTGCTCGCCGGTATGGCGGATCACCAGCTGCGACTTGGCGAAGTTGGTACCCACCGCCTTGCCCACCGGGAAGTTGCTCGGGTGCACGTCGTAGCCGGTGGACTTCATCAGCACTTCGCGGACCTTGGCGCCTTCGAGTTCCAGCAGGGTCTGGCCGCCGCTGACGTTGATCACCGAGTAGTGCAGTTCTTCGCCTAGCGCCTCGCGCAGGCGCTGCTCGACGGCGAACTCCTCGCCGCCGGGGATGATCAGCAGCCACTCGTCCGGGCCGAGCCACTGCAGCGAGGTGTCGCCCTTGGCCACCAGGCCCAGGGCCACCGGCAGCTCCAGGCCCAGGGCCTTGTGCACGCCGCCGGCGAAGGCCGGGTCGTGGGCGTCGCCACGCAGGGTCAGGTGGCCGAGGAATTTCTTCTCGCGCAGGGTCACGCCGGCATTGGCGACCTTGCGGTTGGCGAGCTTGTCCAGCTCGGCGTGGTGCAGGGGCGACTCGGCCTGGATGCCGTCTGCGGGGCGTTGCTGGTAGAGATTGGCTTTGCTCATGTTCTGTTCACCTTGGGGGCGCTTATCGCCTGTTTCCCCTCACCCCAGCCCTCTCCCGCAGGGAGAGGGGGCCGAGCTGAGTGTGCTGTGAGTGTCGTGCTCGCCGGCGGCTCCGAACCGTCCCCTCTCCCTTTGGAGCGGGGCGCGCAGCCAGGGTCAGGGTGAGGGCGGCCGGCGACGCCGCATCAATCCACGTTCTGCCGTTCGCCTTTCGGGTCGTAGAACACCGAGCTGCAGATCTGCGCCTCGATCACCCGGCCATCGGCCAGCGGGGCGTAGACCTTCTCGCCCATGCGCTTGAGCCCGCCCTTCACCACGGCCATCGCGAAGCTGTAGCCGAGGGTGGAGCTCATGTAGCTGGAGGTGACGTGGCCGACCATGTTCATCGGGATCGACTGCTGGGTGTTGAACACCAGTTGCGCGCCTTCGGGCAGCAGGTCCATCGGGTTGGTGGGCTTGAGGCCGACCAGCTGCTTGCGGTCTTCGCGCTGGCAGTCGGCGCGGTTCATGCCACGCCAGCCGATCCAGGAGAACGGCTTGGTGCGACCCACCGCCCAACCCATGTTCAGGTCGTCCGGGGTGACCGAGGCATCGGTGTCCTGGCCGACGATGATGAAGCCCTTCTCGGCGCGCAGGACGTGCATGGTCTCGGTGCCGTACGGCGTCAGGTTGTACTTGGCACCGTGCTCGACGATCTTCTCCAGCACACCCATGGCGTAGTCGGCCTGGATGTTCACCTCGTAGCTCAGCTCGCCGGTGAAGGAGATACGGAACACGCGGGCCGGCACGCCGGCGACCTTGCCTTCCTTCCAGGTCATGAACGGGAAGGCGTCCTTGTCCAGGTCGATGTCGGTGACCTCGGCCAGCAGCTTGCGGCTGTTGGGGCCGGACAGGGTGAGGGTGGCCCAGTGGTCGGTGACCGAGGTGAAGTACACCTTCAGCTCCGGCCATTCGGTCTGGTGGTACAGCTCCAGCCACTCCAGCACGCGCGCCGCGCCGCCAGTGGTGGTGGTCATGACGAAGTGGTTGTCCGCCAGGCATGCGGTGACGCCATCGTCGAAGACCATGCCGTCTTCCTTGCACATCAGGCCGTAGCGGGCCTTGCCCACGTCCAGCTTGGTCCAGGCGTTGGTGTAGACGCGGTTGAGGAACTCGCGGGCGTCCGGGCCCTGGATGTCGATCTTGCCCAGGGTCGAGGCGTCCAGCAGGCCGACCGACTCGCGCACGGCGCGGCACTCGCGGGCCACGGCGGCGTGCATGTCTTCGCCGCGCTTGGGGAAGTACCACGGGCGCTTCCACTGGCCGACGTCCTCGAACTCGGCGCCGTTCTTCACGTGCCAGGCGTGCAGGGCGGTGAAGCGCACCGGTTCGAACAGGTGGCCGCAGTGACGGCCGGCGACGGCGCCAAAGGTCACCGGGGTGTAGTTCGGGCGGAACATGGTGGTGCCGGTGTCGGCGATGCTCTTGCCCTGGGCGCGGGCGGCGATGGCCAGGCCGTTGATGTTGCCCAGCTTGCCCTGGTCGGTGCCGAAGCCCAGCGCGGTGTAGCGCTTGACGTGCTCGATGGACTCGAAGCCCTCGCGGCAGGCCAGTTCGATGGCGGCGGCGGTGACGTCGTTCTGGGTGTCGACGAACTGCTTGGGCGCTCGCGCCGTGGTTTTCTCGTGGGGCACCTGGAACAGCGCGAGGGTGGCGTCCTCGGCGCGCTCGGCAACCACCGGCAGCTCGCCTTCGACGGCCTTGAAGCCGCCGTCGACAGCGGCCTGGCTGCCGGCCTGGTAGCCATCGGCCAGGGCGTCGGCGAGGCGGAACACGCCGTTCACCGCGCCGGCGCAGAGGCGCTTCTGGAAGGCGAGGCCGGGAACGAAGGCGAGGATGTCCTCGCGCCATTCCGGCTTGCCGCCCAGGTGCGAAGCCAGGTGCACCACCGGGCTGTAGCCGCCGGAGCTGGCGATGAGGTCGCAGTCCAGCCACTCACCGGGCGCATTGACCTTGTGGCGGAAGGTGTCGATGGAGGCGACCTTCGCACCGGTCACGCGTTTGCTGCCGCGTGCCTCGATCACTGCGCTGCCGGTGATGACCCGCATGCCGCGCTTGCGCGCTTCCTCGACCCACTCGCCGCGCGGATTGGGGCGGGCGTCGGCGATGGCGACCACCTGCAGACCGGCTTCCTGCCAGTCCAGGGCGACGCGGTAGGCGTAGTCGTTGTTGGTGGACAGCACCAGTTTCTTGCCCGGTGCCACGCCGTAGCGGCGTACATAGGTGGAGACGGCGCCGGCGAGCATGTTGCCCGGCACGTCGTTGTTGCCATACACCAGCGGGCGCTCGTGGGCGCCGGCGGCGAGCACCACGCGGTTGGCGCGGACCCGGTGTACGCGCATGCGTACCTGGCCCAGCGGGGCGGTTTCGCCCAGATGGTCGGTGCGGCGTTCGTGGATGGTGAGGAAGTTGTGATCGTGGTAGCCGTTGACCGTGGCGCGCGGCAGCAGGATCACGTCCGGGTTGCCTTGCAGCTCGGCGATGGCCTTGGCCACCCACTCCTCGGCCGGCTTGCCGTCGAGGGTCTCGCGGGTATCGAGCAGGCTGCCGCCGAACTCTTCCTGTTCATCGGCGAGGATCACCCGCGCACCGCTGCGCGAGGCGGCCAGGGCGGCGGCCAGGCCCGCGGGGCCGGCGCCGACGATCAGCACGTCGGCGTGGTGGTTCATCCAGTCGTAGCTGTCCGGGTCCACTTCGGTGGGCGCACGACCCAGGCCGGCGGCCTTGCGGATGTACTTTTCGTAGGTCAGCCACATGGACTGCGGGTACATGAAGGTCTTGTAGTAGAAGCCGGGCGGCATCATCTTGCCGCCGACCTTGCCGAAGATCCCCATGAGGTCGTTCTGCACGTTCGGCCAGCCATTGGTGGCGGTCGCCACCAGGCCGCTGTACAGGGCCTGCTGGGTGGCGCGCACGTTGGGCACCTGGGTGGATTCGCGCGAGCCGATCTGCAGGATGGCGTTTGGCTCTTCGGCGCCGGCGGCGACGATGCCGCGCGGGCGCGAGTACTTGAAGCTGCGGCCGAGGATGTCGACGCCGTTGGCCAGCAGGGCGGCGGCCAGGGTGTCACCGGCGAAGCCCTGGTAGCTCTGGCCGTTGAAGCTGAAGGTGAGCGGCTTGTTGCGGTCGATGCGACCGCCACGGGACAGACGATTGATCTGGCTCATTAGGCCTTCTCCACGGCGGGCTGGACGGCGGATTTCTTCTCGGACTCGGCGGTGATGCTCGGTTTTCCGCCGATCTTGTAGGTTTCCAGGATTTCGTAGGTCACGGTGTGGCGGGTGACGTTGAAGTACTGGCGGCAGCCGGCGGCGTGCACCCACAGCTCGTGGTGGATGCCGCGCGGGTTGTCGCGGAAGAACATGTACTCGCCCCACTCGGCGTCGGAGCAGGCGGACGGGTCGAGCGGGCGCGGGATGTGCGCCTGGCCCTTGGCGTGGAATTCCTCTTCGGAACGCAGCTCGCCGCAATGAGGGCAGAAGATATTCAGCATGGTCGGGCCCTCTTAGTGTGCGACGGCGGCAGCGCCGTGCTCGTCGATCAGTGCGCCGGTGTGGAAGCGCTCGATGGAGAAGGGCGCGGCCAGCGGGTGCGGCTCGCCCTTGGCGAGGGTGGCGGCGAAGACGTTGCCCGAGCCGGGAGTGGCCTTGAAGCCGCCGGTTCCCCAGCCGCAGTTGAAGAACAGGTTCTGCACCGGGGTCTTGCCGATGATCGGGCAGGCGTCCGGGGTGGTGTCGACGATGCCGCCCCACTGGCGGTTCATGCGTACCCGCGAGAGCACCGGGAACATCTCGACGATGGCCTGCAGGGTGTGCTCGATCACCGGGTAGGAGCCGCGCTGGCCGTAGCCGTTGTAGCCGTCGATGCCGGCGCCGATGACCAGGTCGCCCTTGTCCGACTGGCTGATGTAGCCGTGCACGGCGTTGGACATGATCACGCTGTCGATGATGGGCTTGAGCGGCTCGGAAACCAGCGCCTGCAGCGGGTGCGATTCGATCGGCAGGCGGAAGCCGGCGAGCTTGGCCATGTGCCCGGAGTTGCCGGCGGTGACCACGCCGACGCGCTTGGCGCCGATGAAGCCGCGGTTGGTCTCGACGCCGATGACGGCGCCGTCCTGCTTGCGGAAGCCGATCACTTCGGTCTGCTGGATCAGGTCCACGCCCAGGGCATCGGCGGCGCGGGCGAAGCCCCAGGCCACGGCATCGTGACGGGCCACGCCGCCGCGACGCTGCACGGTGGAGCCCATGATCGGGTAGCGGGCGCTCTTGGTGCAGTTCAGGTAGGGGATCTCTTCGGCCACCTGCTGCGCGTTGAGCAGCTCGCCGTCCACACCGTTCAGGCGGTTGGCGCTGACGCGGCGTTCGCCGTCGCGCATGTCCTGCAGGGTGTGGCAGAGGTTGTAGACGCCGCGCTGGGAGAACATGACGTTGTAGTTGAGGTCCTGGGACAGGCCTTCCCACAGCTTCATGGCGTGTTCGTAGAGCAGCGCCGACTCGTCCCACAGGTAGTTGGAACGCACGATGGTGGTGTTGCGCGCGGTGTTGCCGCCACCCAGCCAGCCCTTCTCGACCACCGCGACGTTGGTGATGCCGTGCTCCTTGGCCAGGTAGTAGGCCGTGGCCAGGCCGTGCCCGCCGCCGCCGACGATGACCACGTCGTAGACCTGCTTGGGCGTGGGCGTGCGCCACATGCGTTGCCAGTTCTCGTGGTGGCTCAGGGAGTGCTTGAACAGGCCGAAGCCGGAGTAGCGTTGCATGGGGTGCTCCTGAAATCTCTAGTCGCGGTGCCGCTCTTCGTAGGACCGAGGGGGGCGCCTAGCTCTTGCTCGCGAATGGCCTCGCGGCGGGGCTGGTTCGCGAGCAAGCTCGCTCCTACAAAAGCGCTCCGGAATTCAACGGTAGACCGGGAAGTCCGCGCACAGGCCCGCGACCTGGGTGGCCACCTTGGCCTCCACGTCGGCGTCGCCCAGGTGGTCCAGCACGTCGCTGATCCAGCCGGCCAGCTCGCGGCACTGTTCTTCCTTCAGGCCACGGGTGGTCACCGCCGGGGTGCCGATGCGGATGCCGGAGGTGACGAACGGGCTCTGCGGATCGTTCGGCACGGCGTTCTTGTTCACCGTGATGCCGACGCGGCCGAGGGCGGCGTCCGCTTCCTTGCCGGTCAGGCCCTGCTTCACCAGGCTGATCAGCATCAGGTGGTTGTCGGTTCCACCGGAGACCACGTCGTAGCCGCGCTCGATGAACACCGAAGCCATGGCCTGGGCGTTCCTGATCACCTGGGCCTGGTAGTCCTTGAAGCCGGGCTCCAGCGCTTCCTTGAAGCACACCGCCTTGGCGGCGATCACGTGCATCAGCGGGCCGCCCTGGACGCCGGGGAAGACGGCGGAGTTGAGCTTCTTCTCGATCTCTTCGTTGGATTTGGCCAGGATCAGGCCGCCGCGCGGGCCGCGCAGGGTCTTGTGGGTGGTGGTGGTAACCACGTCGGCGTAGGGCAGCGGGTTCGGGTACAGGCCGGCGGCAACCAGGCCGGCGACGTGGGCCATGTCGACGAACAGCAGCGCCCCGACCTTGTCGGCGATGGCGCGGAAGCGCGGGAAGTCGAGGGTCTTGGAGTAGGCGGAGAAGCCGGCGACGATCATCTTCGGCTGGTGTTCCACGGCCAGGCGCTCGACTTCGTCGTAGTCGATCAGCCCGGTGTCGGTGTTCAGGCCGTACTGCACGGCGTTGTACAGCTTGCCCGAGGACGACACCTTGGCGCCGTGGGTCAGGTGGCCGCCGTGGGCCAGGCTCATGCCCAGGATGGTGTCGCCGGCATTGATCAGCGCCAGGTACACGGCGGAGTTGGCCGAGGAACCCGAATGCGGCTGGACGTTGGCGTAGTCGGCGCCGAACAGCTGCTTGGCGCGATCGATGGCCAGTTGCTCGACTTTATCCACATGCTCGCAGCCACCGTAGTAACGCTTGCCCGGATAACCTTCGGCGTACTTGTTGGTCAGCCCGCTGCCCTGGGCCTGCATGACGCGCTTGCTGGTGTAGTTCTCCGAAGCGATCAGCTCGAGGTGGTCCTCCTGGCGCGCTTCCTCGGCGTCCATCGCCGCGAGCAGTTCGTCGTCATAGCCCTGGATCTGGTCGTGCTTGCTGAACATCGCTGCGTCTCCCTGCGGCGCGACAGTCGCGCCGGAATGGCTGGTGCCGGGCCGCATGAGGCCCCTTGGCAGCGATGGTATGACTGGCCCTTGCGCCCCAGATGCCTATGTACGCCACGGGGGAGTGCGTTTGCGACATGGCGCCGCGGGAGGAAGTTGACGGTTTGTGGAAACGACCGCTCCAGACAGGCAGAATTGCGGCAGGACGCCAGGAAGGCGTGAATGGCCCCCGAGGGGAGCCGCCACTATCCAGGAGGGACTCCGCGCATGTCCAAACCCGCCACACGACTCAGCGACAAGGATGCCTGTCCGAAGCCCGGACACGGTGTCAACCCGACCGTCACCGGCTCTCCCAGCGTCATCATCAACGGCCTGCCCGCGTTGCGCGTGGGTGACAGCAGCGCCTGCGGCGATGCCGTGACCGAAGGTATCGGCAGCATTCTGGTCGACGGCCAGCCCATCGCCTTCCTGGGCAGCGCGACCGCCCACGGCGGCTCGATCATCAGCGGCTCGGGCGATGTCCTGGTCGGCACCCAGCACAGCCCGGCGCCGTTCGTCGCGCCGCTGCCCGTCGCGGTGGGCTTCAGTTGCCAGTTGCAGCTTTCCGCCGCCAACGGCCAACCCTATTCCAGCCTGCCGTACCAGGCCGTGCTTGCGGACGGCTCGGTGCACACGGGCGTGACCGATCTCGCCGGCGCGACGCAGCCCATCCGCTCGGCGACGCAGATGGCCGTCACCAGCCTCCGCCTGCTGCCGCCCGCCATCGCCACGGCCTGCTGCGCCCGGCACGATCCGGCGCAGGGCCAGGGTATTTCCCTGCCGGTGTCGGGTGTCCAGACGTCGAAGGCGCAAGCCCAGGGCGCGACGCTCGTGCCCGTGCAGAAAGACGACAAGTCGCGCCCGCTGACCAGCGGCGAGCTGAGCATGGCGCAGAGCCTGTTCAAGGACTCGGTGGACTACGCCCGGGTGCGCGTGCACAACGAGGAATACCTGCCGTTCGGTCTGCAGCCCGACAACACGGCGATGACGCCCAACGGGGAGATGTACTTCAACCCGGACTTCTACAAGGCGGACTTCTCCGTGGATGCCCGCGACCGCCACTGGTTCATACACGAGATGGTGCACGTGTGGCAGCACCAGCTTGGCTACTGGGTGCGGCTGCACGGCATGCTGCTGCATCCGGGCACCTTGTGGGGGCTGCTGGGCGACCCTTACGTCTACGAGTTCAAGCCGGGCTCGAAGTTGCAGGACTTCAACATGGAACAGCAGGGCGACATCCTTGCCGACTATTTCAGCTGGTCCACCGGCAACTCGGTCATGAGTGAAAGCGGCAGGAATGTCCGCAGCCTCGCCGAGTTCGAGGCGGTCCTGAGCGATTTCCTGAGGAACCCCAAAGATGCGTCACTGCTTCCCTGAGCTTCTGGGCGGCCTGTTGGCCGTCGTACTCGCCGGCTCCGTACAGGCGACTTCCCGGCACCACGACGGCGAGGCCCGGGTATGGATGAACGGCGAACAGCTCTGCGTCGGTGCGACCGGCACCTATGAGGTGGGCGGTCTGTTCTCAGGCTCGACGAAGGTCGCCGACAACGTCGTCACGCTGCACTCGGTGTCCGTGCTCCGCGACGCGAAGGAAACCTGGGCGCAAAGCTTGTCGCCCGGAACGCCTGGCGCCGGCCTGCGCCTGGTGGCAGATCAGTGCATCGGCTACGGGCGCCTGCCGGCAGACTTCGTGACCAGCACCCCGGCGCAGCCGTTGCAGGCAGGCATGTACGAGGTGTACCTGCTGGCGGGTGACCAGAAGCGTCGGCGGGCGTGGTTCTACAAGCGCTTCTGCCTGGAGCGCGGCGGTGAGGGCTGGCGAGTCGGCGAAGCGCGCTTCGTGGAGAGCGCCGGCCAATGGCAGTGCGTGCCCTGAGGCGATAGGAAAGAGTCACCGCGAAGGCATAAACTGCGCGTCTCACGAAATGCGAGGACGCCATGAAACACCCCCTTCCCCTGATGTCCGCCCTGCTGCTCGCCGCGACGCTGCAGGGTTGCGGTGACGACAGCAAACCCGCCAAGGCCGAGGCCCCGGTGGCCGTCGACTCCGCCAGCGCCAGCGCTCCTTCCGGCGACAGTTGCAGCGGCCACGAGCTGGAGAAAGCCCTACCCCCGGCCAAGGCCGTCTACGGCTATCCCTTCATCTCCCGCGAGTGCGGCTACGACGATGCCACCATCGTCTACGGCAAGGCCGACGGCAGCCAGCGCCTGGTGGTGACCCTGACCGACACCGGCCTGCCGGCGCCCGGCAGCGATCCGCAGAGCGAGACCGCCAAGCAGTACCAGGCCGCCCAGGCCAAGCTGCGCGACACCACCGCCAAGAACGTCTCGCTGCTCAACCAGGCGCGCCAGGCCGCGCTGCAGAACGGCACCGCCGCGCAGTTCGGCGGCGAACAGTACCTGCCGGTGATCGACAGCACCCGCATGGGCGACCCGCTGGCGATCAGCGTGCCGGCGCCGGACGACAAGACCGGCGAGGCGACCCTCACCGGCCTGATCAAGGGCCGCTACGTGCTCAACATGAGCTCGCCGGACAAGCCCAACGGCGGCACCGCCCAGTCCCTGCGCGAACTCTTCGTGCCCATCTCCGAACAGATGGCGCTGACCAAGCTGCCCTGATCGACCGCCTGGCCTCTCGCGCAGAGAGGCCCCGCGCCCCTCCGGCGGCGAGTGACTATCCGTTGCTACGCTGCTGCCAGACGTACAACGTTTTTCGAGGCCGTCCCATGACCGACAACACCCAACAGTTCGCCAGCGACAACTATTCCGGCATCTGCCCCGAAGCCTGGGCCGCGATGGCCGAAGCCAACCGCGGCCACGAGCGCGCCTACGGCGAGGACCAGTGGACCGCCCGCGCCTCCGATCACTTCCGCGAGCTGTTCGAGACCGACTGCGAGGTGTTCTTCGCCTTCAACGGCACCGCGGCCAACTCCCTGGCCCTGGCGGCGTTGTGCCAGAGCTACCACAGCGTGATCTGCGCCGAGACCGCCCACGTCGAGACCGACGAGTGTGGCGCGCCGGAGTTCTTCTCCAACGGCTCCAAGCTGCTGCTGGCGCGCACCAACGCCGAAGGCAAGCTGACCTCCGAGGCGATCCGCGAGATCGCCCTCAAGCGCCAGGACATCCACTACCCGAAGGCGCGCGTGGTCACCATCACCCAGGCCACCGAGGTCGGCACCGTCTACCGCCCGGACGAGCTGCAGGCGCTCAGCGCCACCTGTCGCGAGCTGGGCCTGCACCTGCACATGGACGGCGCGCGCTTCTCCAATGCCTGCGCCTCGCTGGGTGCCACGCCAGCGGAGCTGACCTGGAAGTCCGGGGTCGAGGTGCTGTGCTTTGGCGGCACCAAGAACGGCATGGCGGTGGGCGAGGCCATCCTGTTCTTCAACCGCGAACTGGCCGAAGGCTTCGACTACCGCTGCAAGCAGGCCGGCCAGCTGGCGTCGAAGATGCGCTTCCTCGCCGCGCCCTGGGTCGGCGTGCTGCAGGACGGCGCCTGGCTGCACTATGCCAACCACGCCAACCAGTGCGCGCGCCTGCTGGCCGAACGCGTGGCGGACGTGCCGGGCGTCAGCCTGATGTTCCCGGTCGAGGCCAACGGGGTCTTCCTGCAGATGTCCGAGCCGGCGCTGGAAGCCCTGCGTCAGCTGGGCTGGCGCTTCTACACCTTCATCGGTGCCGGCGGCGCGCGCTTCATGTGTTCCTGGGACACCGACATCGCCCGTGTCGAGGCGCTGGCGGCCGATATTCGTCGGGTGATGGGCGCAAGGTAATGGGCGCCTGAGCCTGAGTTGTCCCCAGGTGCTGGGGACGGTTGCTCGCGCAAGCTGTCCCCAACCTGTGGATGGATGCCTGCAAGCCACGGTTGGAGCGGTGCGCAGGTTGTTGAACGAAATTTGAACGGCGTGGCTTTTTGTAGGAGCGAGCTTGCTCGCGAACCGAATCCCGCTTCATCCCACGGTGTGAAGTGAAGCCACGGATGTTCGCGAGCAAGCTCGCTCCTACACGCCATCCTGCGGGCCTGCCAAAGACCGTTGTTTCTACACCCGCACCGCGGTCCCGCTCACGCTGACCATCAGCATGCTGCCGTTCTGCCCCACCACTTCGTAATCCAGGTCGATGCCGACCACCGCGTTGGCGCCCAGTTCTTCCGCGCGCTCCCGCAGCTCTTCGAAGGCGATCTCCCGCGCGCGACCCAGTTCCTTCTCGTAGGCGCCGGAGCGGCCGCCGATGATGTCGCGCAGTCCGGCGAACAGGTCGCGGAACACGTTGGCGCCGAGGATCGCCTCGCCCACCACGATGCCGCGGTATTCCTGGATGGTCTTGCCCTCGATGGTCGGTGTGGTGGTCAGGATCATGGGACTGGCTCCTCTGCTGGGGGAAATCCAGCATAGCCCCTCACCCCACGAAAGACCGTGCCGGCTGTGTTTCAGCGTTTGGCGAAAACCCGCTGCAATCTTGTGATAAAGCTGTGGATAAGCTGGTGGAAAATGACGGCGGCGAGGCACTTTCATGAACAGCGGAAAATCACCGATCATTTTCATGGGACGCCCGTAGTTCGTGGCTTTCAAGTGTTGGTCAGGGTGTTGTGGAGATCTCCACAGCGGCTGTGGAGGCAGGCTTGTCCAACCTGTGGAAAAACTGTTGGGAGGTGCCTGTGGCGCTGATGGCGCGGGGCTTTCCTGAAGCTGGCCATTTTCTGATCAATCCAGTCTTTTCAATCACTTGTGGGCCTGTGTATCGATTGTGGCGGAATTTCTGTGCATGAAGTTTCCAGCGCTATCCCCGGTTTATGTTGACCCTCTTGTGAGCCTCCTGTGGAAAACATCGCCGAAGGAGCATTTGGCGAGGCCTGCGCGGCCTTGATCGAATAATGACCAGGCTTCGGCGCAACTGACTGATCCACAGGGGCTTTTCCCTGACCTCGAGGCCTGCGTGAAACTTTCCACAGTGCCTGTGGGGCGAATCTCGCAGAAGGTGTGGACAACCTGTACCCAGATCGCCGGAAGCCTCGCCGGGCGCGGATCCGTCAGTCCAGGTCATTTTTTGATCAATCGCCGAATGTCCGATGGATTCTGGCTTCCGGCGAATTTCACGCGGTGTTTTCCACATTGGCTGTGCAGCGTTCTGCCGGGAAGGTGTGGGCGGGTTGTGGATGGATGGCTGTAGCCGCGATGGTCACTGGGTTGCGTGGCGCTGGTCAATTTTCGTCCACGGGCGCCGGAGGTGACTGCCTATAATCCATGAACTGCGTGGCAGGAACCCTGGGGGCGGGAGATCAGCATGTCCAGTTACTCGGTGGAACAGATCCGCACGGTCGCCCTGGTCGGCCACGGCGACAGTGGCAAGACGCTGCTCGCGGAAGCGCTGCTGCAGGGCTGCGGCGCGATCACCAGCATGGGCTCGCTGGAGCGCGGCGACACTGCCTGCGACTCCGATCCCCTGGAGCGCGAATACCATCACTCGCTGGCCGCCGCCCTGGTGTATTTCGAGCATGAAGGCGCGCACGTCCGCCTGATCGATACGCCCGGCTATCCCGATTTCATCGGTCACGCACTGCCTGCGCTGGCGGCGGTGGAAACCGCCCTGGTGGTGGTCAATGCACAGAACGGTATCGAGCTGACCACCCGGCGGATGATGGACTGGGCGGGCGAGCGCGGCCTGTGCCGGATGCTGGTGGTGAACAAGATCGACGCCGAGCGCGTGGACCTGCCGGCCTTGCTGGCGGATCTGCGCGAGGCGTTCGGCAAGGAGGTCCTGCCGCTGAACCTGCCGGCGGAGGGCGGCGCGCGGGTGGTGGACTGTTTCTTCGAGCCCGACGGCGAGGCGGACTTCTCCTCCGTGGCCGAGGCGCACCAGGCGCTGGTGGACCAGGTGGTGGAGATCGACGAGGCGCTGATGGCGCACTACCTGGAGGAGGGCGAGGTGGCGCCCGAAGCGCTGCACGAACCGTTCGAGCGGGCGCTGCGCGAGGGCCATCTGATTCCGTTGTGCTTCGTCTCGGCGCGCACCGGCGCGGGCATCGCGGAGCTGCTGAATGTGCTGGCGCGGCTGGCGCCCAATCCCGCCGAGGGCAATCCGCCGCTGTTCGTGCGCACCGACGAGAGCGGTGCGGTGGAGGGTTTCCATTCCGTGCCGGACCCCAAGGGCCACGTCCTGGCTCATGTGTTCAAGGTCGTGATCGACCCCTTCGTCGGCCGCCTGGCGGTGTTCCGCGTGCACCAGGGCACGCTGCAACGGGACATGCAACTGTTCGCCGGCGATGGCCGCAAGGCGTTCAAGGTCGGCCACCTGCTGCGCCTGCAGGGTAAGAAGCATGAAGAGGTGTCGCACCTGATTCCCGGCGACTTCGGCGCCCTGACCAAGGTCGACGAGCTGGAGTACGGCGTGGTGCTGCACGACTCCCACGACGAAGACCATATCCGCCTCACGCCGCTGAATTTCCCCACGCCCATGCAGGGCCTGGCGATCGAGGCCAGCCGCCGGGGCGACGAGCAGCGCCTGGCGGAAATCCTCCAGCGCCTGCAGGCCGAAGACCCCTGCGTGCGCCTGGACTACAACGCCTCGACCCAGGAAACCGTGCTGCGCGGCATGGGTGAGATGCACCTGCGCTACCTGCTCGAACGCATGTCCGGCCAGTACAAGCTGGAGGTGCAGACCCGCGCGCCCAGCGTGCCGTACCGGGAAACCGCCACGCGCATGGCCGAGGGGCACAGCCGGCACAAGAAGCAGACCGGCGGCGCCGGGCAGTTCGGCGAGGTGTTCCTGCGGGTGGAGCCGTTGCCGCGCGGCGGCGGGTTCGAGTTCATCGATGCGGTCAAGGGCGGGGTGATTCCCGGCCAGTTCATCGTGTCGGTGGAGAAGGGCGTGCGTTCGGCGCTGGCGGCGGGGCCGCTGGCGGGGTTCCCGGTGGCCGACGTCAGGGTCACCGTCTATGACGGCAAGAGCCATTCGGTGGATTCCAAGGACATCGCCTTCCAGGCCGCCGGGCGCAAGGCGATGCTCGATGCGCTGCGCAACGCCGGCGGGATCGTCCTGGAGCCGGTGGTGAGCATCGAGGTGACCGCGCCGGATACGCGCCTGGGCGACATCACCGCCGACCTGACGGGACGGCGTGGCCAGGTGATGGGCACCGAGTCGCTGTCGACCCATGTCGCGCTGATTCGTGGCCAGGTGCCGCTGGCGGAGCTGGAGGGCTACGCCAACCGGCTCAAGTCGATCACCGCCGGGCAGGGCCTCTACGACCTCTCGCCCAGTCACTACAGCGCAGTGCCGCAGGATGTGCAGCAGCGCCTGTCCAGCGGCTACAAGGCGACGCCGGAAGAAGATTGAAGCAATGTGGATAGTTGTCGCAGCCGGGGCGCGAAAGGCGCTCCGGCCGTGCGGTTGCGCGCCCATTGCGGCTGACCCCGGCGGGAAGGGAAAAGCCAAGTGGCATGCGGGTTGCAGGCGGGATTGGAGCGGCCATCAGGTTCGGCCAGAGGTGTCTCCGGCCTTGCGCCGGGACACCCTTGTCCTGTGGATAACTCAGTGGGTAACGTGTGCGGCAGGTGGGGGCAGGCTGTGATCAGTACTCGATCACCACGTCGCCCTTGGGCACGCTGCAGCAGGACAGGATGTAGCCTTCGGCGACGTCTTCGTCGGTGATCCCGCCGTTGTGCTCCATCTCCACTTCGCCGGAGCGCTTCATGACCTTGCAGGTGCCGCAGATGCCCATGCCGCAGGCCTTGGGAATGTGCAGGCCGAGCTGCGCGGCGGCGGCATGGACGGTCTCGCCCGGTGCCACGCGGATGCTCTTGCCGGTCTCGCAGAACTCCACCAGGTTCTGCTCGGCCAGGGGCACGGCCGGCGCCTCGGCGGCTTCGGCGGCCAGTTCCTTCACGTCGGCGCGGACTTCCGGCGGGGTCGGGCCGAAGGCCTCCTCGTGGTAGCGCGACATGTCGTAGCCCTCGGCTTCGAGCAGGCGCCTGACCGCGTGCATGTAGGGCGTCGGGCCGCAGCAGAACACCTCGCGCTCGAGGAAGTCCGGCGCCATCAGCTGCAGCATCGCCTTGGTCAGGAAGCCCCGGTAGCCGGCCCAGGACTCGCCCATCTCGTACTTCTCGCAGATCAGGTGCAGCTTGAAGTTGTTGATCCGCGAGTTCATGTGCTCCAGCTCGCGGTGATAGATGATGTCCTTGGGCGTGCGCGCGCTGTGCACGAAGACCATGTCGACGTTGCCGTTGGTGTCGAAGAACCAGCGCGACATGGACATCACCGGAGTGATGCCGACGCCGCCGGAGAGGAACAGCACCTTCTCGGCCGGGAAGTCGATGGCGTTGAAGTTGCCCACCGGCCCGTGCACCGGGAGCTGGTCGCCTTCCTTGAGGTTGTCGTGCAGCCAGTTGGAGACCTTGCCGCCGGGCACGCGCTTGATGGTGATGGAGAAGCTGTAGGGCACCGAGGGCGAGCTGGAGATGGTGTAGGAACGCATGATCGGCACACCGTCGATCTCCAGTTCCAGGGTGACGAACTGCCCGGGCTTGAAGAAGAACATGATCGGCGCGTCGGCCATGAAGCAGAAGGTGCGCACATCCCAGGTTTCCTGGATGGCCTTGACGCAGCGCACCAGGTGGCGGCCGTTGGCCCAGGTCTGGGTGTTCACCGGATTGAGGAAGGTGTTCGTCGACATGCTGTCTCTCCGCGCACGCGGACCGTGCTGGGCCTGATGGGGCAGCGCCGGGGCCCGGTGTGCGCGTCGCGCTCGACGCACAGGTCACGGGGCCTTTCGGCATGCCTGATGGGGCGGATTGTGTGCACGACGATGCCCGCTGCATTTACCTGCCAGCGACATTTGCATGCTTATCGCGACCTGCCGCCTGGCACGTGCGGTTGCGCGTCGGGAAATGATCTGGCCGTGTCGCCCATGGATAAGGGTAATCCCGGGGTGCGGCCCCACACTCAGCTCCATGCCGAGCAACCCCCAAGGTTGAGCGAGACGGCGGGAAACGGCGCACTCGGCGCGCCTGGCACCCGCCGCGAACCCGCCCTGCGTGGCAACCGTATCAGCCACTTATTTCCGCCGGCGGCCCGTCGAGGCTGCGGCATGAGGACCTACCGATGGACGTCACCACTACCCTGAGTCTGGGCGATCCGCTGGAGCCGGCCCGCAAGGCCACCGCCGAGATGCTGCAGAGCCGCGACCACAGCTTCTCGCTGCCGCAACCCTTCTACAACGACGAGCGCCTGTTCCAGATCGACATGCAGGAGATCTTCCACAAGGAGTGGCTGATTGCCGGCATGACCTGCGAGATTCCGACCAAGGGCAACTTTCTCACCCTGCAGATCGGCGACAACCCGGTCATCGTACTGCGCGGCGCGGAAGGGCAGATCCACGCCTTCCACAACGTCTGCCGCCACCGTGGCTCGCGCCTGTGCGTCAGCGACAAGGGCAAGGTCGCCAAGCTGGTCTGCCCCTATCACCAGTGGACCTACGAACTGGACGGCCGCCTGCTGTTCGCCGGCACCGAAATGGGCGCCGACTTCGACATGCAGGACTACAGCCTGAAACCGGTGAACGTGAAGACCGCCGGCGGCTACATCTTCATTTCGCTGGCGGAGAACCCGCCGGCCATCGACGACTTCCTGCGGACGCTCGAGCACTACATGGAGCCGTACGACATGGAGAACGCCAAGGTCGCGGTGCAGACCACGATCCGCGAAGCGGCCAACTGGAAGCTGGTGCTCGAGAACAACCGCGAGTGCTACCACTGCAACGGCTCGCACCCCGAACTGCTCAAGACCCTGCTGGAGTGGGACGATGTCACCGACCCGCGCGCCAGTCAGGCGTTCAAGGATCAGGTCGCCGCCTGCACCAGGGCCTGGGACGAGGAGAAGATCCCCTACGCCCACGAAAGCTTCGGCCTGCGCAACCGCATCGTGCGCATGCCGCTGCTCGACGGCACCGTGTCCATGACGATGGACGGCAAGCAGGGCTCGAAGAAGCTGATGGGCCGCATCAAGAACCCGGACCTGGGCTCCATGCGCATCCTGCACCTGCCGCATTCGTGGAACCACTGCATGGGCGACCACCTGATCGTCTTCACCGTGTGGCCGATCAGCGCCCAGGAAACCGTGGTCACCACCAAGTGGCTGGTGCACAAGGACGCGGTGGAGGGCGTCGACTATGACGTGGCGCGCCTGCGCGAAGTGTGGGACGCCACCAACGACCAGGACCGCCGGCTGGCCGAAGAGAACCAGCGCGGGATCAACTCCACCGCCTACCAGCCGGGGCCGTACTCCAAGACCTACGAGTTCGGCGTGATCAACTTCCTCGACTGGTACAGCGAGCGGCTGCTCAACAACCTGGGCGAGGAATCCGCCCACGCCCGCCTGGTCGCCGAGAAGTAACCCCTGCCCACCCAGCGCCCCCGCTTCCGGGGGCGTTGTCGTTCGGAGGAATCCACGTGGACGCCATGCTCTTCTACAGCAGCTCCGCCTTCGTCACCGGCCTGGTGGCGTGGAACCTCTTCGCCTGCTGGCGCAAGCGCTGAAGCCGCTGACGCGTTCCGCTTCCCTGTAGGAGCGAGCTTGCTCGCGAACCGGACTGGTGCTGGCCCTGCCGGCGGATCGCGGACTTAGTTCTCTCGCGCAATACCCCCACTCGGCCTCCTGACGGGGCTCTGCGCGCCGTAGGCTCCCCTGGGAAAGCTCAGGAAGCGCTGCGTTTTGGAGCGAAGCGATACCCATCGCGGTGGATAACGCTGCGCGTTATCCATCCTACGGCGCTAGGGAGCCTCCTGTGGCGAAACAGCGGCAGGGTGCGGTTCGCGAGCAAGCTCGCTCCTACAGGTGCAGGCGCAGCGACACCCACAACCCTTCGTTTCCAGCCCGGTTTTCCCCACTGCGACGCAAACGCTGTCGCCCATGTCGCCGGCTTGACGCTTTCGGTATGACCCTGGTCGTTTTCGAAGCGGGTCGCCTCGGGGTGCAGGGATATCCTGCCTGCAAAGCGTCGGGGAAAAACCCGCCGCGCCAAGCCTGACAAGCCTTGCCTGACCAGCCGGCCCCGATAAGAGAGACGCCAAGATGAGCCCAGCCGAACTTCACGCCGACAGCATCGTCATCGATGGCCTGATCATCGCCAAATGGAACCGCGAGCTGTTCGAAGACATGCGCAAGGGCGGCCTGACCGCCGCGAACTGCACCGTGTCGGTGTGGGAAGGTTTCCAGGCGACGGTGAACAACATCGTCTCCAGCAGCAAGCTGATCCGCGACAACAGCGACCTGGTGCTGCAGGTGCGTACCACCAACGACATCCGCAAGGCCAAGGAACAGGGCAAGACCGGCATTCTCTTCGGCTTCCAGAACGCCCATGCGTTCGAGGACCAACTGGGCTACGTCGAGGTGTTCAAGCAACTGGGCGTGGGCATCGTGCAGATGTGCTACAACACCCAGAACCTGGTCGGTACCGGCTGCTACGAGCGCGACGGCGGCCTCTCCGGCTTCGGCCGCGAGATCGTCGCGGAGATGAATCGCGTCGGCATCATGTGCGACCTGTCCCACGTCGGCTCGAAGACCTCCGAGGAAGTCATCCTCGAGTCGAAAAAGCCCGTCACCTACTCCCACTGCCTGCCGTCCGGCCTCAAAGAGCACCCACGCAACAAGTCCGACGCCGAGCTGAAGTTCATCGCCGACCACGGCGGCTTCGTCGGCGTGACCATGTTCGCGCCGTTCCTCGCCAAGGGTATCGACTCGACCATCGACGACTACGCCGAAGCCATCGAGTACGTGATGAACATCGTCGGCGAGGACGCCATCGGCATCGGCACCGACTTCACCCAGGGCCACGGCCAGGACTTCTTCGAGTGGCTGACCCACGACAAGGGTTACGCCCGCCGCCTCACCAGCTTCGGGAAGATCGTCAACCCGCTGGGCATCCGCACCGTGGGCGAATTCCCCAACCTCACCGAGACCCTGCTCAAGCGCGGCATGCCCGAGCGCGTGGTGCGCAAGGTCATGGGCGAGAACTGGGTGCGCATCCTCGGCGAAGTCTGGGGCGAGTAACGCGAACTTTCTCCTCTCCCGCCTGTGGGGGAGGTCAGGGGTGAGGGCCGTCGGCGCTCACCCGCGATCCCTTACATCCCGACCCTCTCCTCAGGCGAGCGGTCCCACCCGGAATCGGAGCTGCACACATGGCCAAACACGCCCCCGAACTGCCCATCGAAGTCGACAGCGAAACCGGCGTCTGGACCACCGACGCCCTACCGATGCTCTACGTACCGCGGCACTTCTTCGTCAACAACCACATGGGCATCGAGGAAGAGCTGGGCGCCGAGCGCTACGCCGAAATCCTCTACAAGGCCGGCTACAAGTCCGCCTGGCACTGGTGCGAGAAGGAAGCCGAGTGCCACGGCCTGGTCGGCGTGGAGGTCTTCGAGCACTACATGAAGCGCCTGTCCCAGCGTGGCTGGGGGCTGTTCCAGATCGAGCAGATCGACCTCGACAAGGGCACCGCCCAGGTGCGCCTGAAGCACTCGGCCTTCGTCTACGTCTACGGCAAGGTCAACCGCAAGGTCGACTACATGTTCACCGGCTGGTTCGCCGGCGCCATGGACCAGATCCTCCAGGCGCGCGGCAGCGACATCCGCACCGTGGCCGAGCAGGTCTACAGCGGCGCCGAGGACGGCCACGACGACGGCCTGTTCGTCGTCAAACCCCTGTAATTGCCCCTATCAATCGAGATTGAAAACGTAACGAGCGAAGGGTAGGCGAGGCGGAGGCTGAATCGAAAAGCGGAGTTTACGAGCAGTAAATGAGCATTTTCGATTCAGCCTCCAACGCTGCATAACCGAGCGCAGTAGTTTTCAGAGGATGCCGCAATGGCTTTCGAGTCTATGTTCCAGCCGATCCAGATCGGCAAGCTGACCATCCGCAACCGCGTGCTCTCCACCGCCCACGCCGAGGTCTACGCCACCGATGGCGGCATGACCACCGAGCGCTACGTGAAGTATTACGAGGAGAAGGCCAAGGGCGGCATCGGCCTGGCCATCTGCGGCGGTTCCTCCGTGGTCGCCATCGACAGCCCGCAGGAATGGTGGAGCTCGGTGAACCTCTCCACCGACCGCATCATCCCGCACTTCCAGAACCTGGCCGACGCCATGCACAAGCACGGCGCCAAGATCATGATCCAGATTACCCACATGGGCCGCCGCTCGCGCTGGGACGGCTTCAACTGGCCGACCCTGATGTCGCCGTCGGGTATCCGCGAGCCCGTGCACCGCGCCACCTGCAAGACCATCGAGCCGGAAGAGATCTGGCGCGTGATCGGCAACTTCGCCCAGGCCGCGCGCCGTGCGAAGGAAGGCGGGCTGGACGGCGTCGAACTGTCCGCCGTGCACCAGCACATGATCGACCAGTTCTGGAGCCCGCGCGTCAACAAGCGTACCGACGAGTGGGGCGGCACTTTCGAAGGCCGCATGAAGTTCGGCCTGGAAGTGCTGAAGGCCGTGCGCAAGGAAGTCGGTGACGACTTCTGCGTCGGCATGCGCATCTGCGGCGACGAATTCCACCCGGACGGCCTGTCCCACGAGGACATGAAGCAGATCGCCAAGTACTACAGCGACACCGGCATGATCGACTTCCTCGGCGTGGTCGGCTCCGGTTGCGACACCCACAACACCCTGGCCAACGTCATCCCGAACATGACCTATCCGCCGGAGCCGTTCCTGCACCTGGCGGCCGGCATCAAGGAAGTGGTCAACGTGCCGGTGCTGCACGCGCAGAACATCAAGGACCCGAACCAGGCCACGCGCATCCTCGAAGGCGGCTACGTGGACATGGTGGGCATGACCCGCGCGCACATCGCCGACCCGCACCTGATCGCCAAGATCAAGATGGGCCAGGTCGACCAGATCAAGCAGTGCGTCGGTGCCAACTACTGCATCGACCGCCAGTACCAGGGCCTCGACGTTCTCTGCATCCAGAACGCCGCGACCTCCCGCGAGTACATGGGCGTGCCGCACATCATCGAGAAATCCACCGGGCCGAAGCGCAAGGTGGTGGTGGTTGGCGGCGGGCCGGCCGGCATGGAGGCGGCGCGTGTCGCCGCCGAACGCGGCCACGACGTGACCCTGTTCGAGAAGAAGGACCAGCTCGGCGGGCAGATCACCACCGCGTCGAAGGCGCCGCAACGCGACCAGATCGCCGGCATTACCCGCTGGTACCAGCTGGAGCTGGCGCGGCTGAACGTCGACCTGCGCCTGGGCACCGCGGCCGATCCGGACACCATCGTCGACCTGCGCCCCGACGTGGTGGTGCTGGCCAACGGCGGTCATCCGTTCCTCGAACAGAACGAGCACTGGGGCGCCGCCGACGGACTGGTTGTCAGCAGCTGGGACATCCTCGACGGCAAGGTCGCGCCGGGCAAGAACGTGCTGGTCTACGACACCATCTGCGAATTCAGCGGCATGTCGGTGGCGGATTTCCTCGCCGACAAGGGCGCCCAGGTGGAGATCGTCACCGACGACATCAAGCCGGGCGTGGCCATCGGTGGCACGACCTTCCCGACCTACTACCGCAGCATGTATCCGAAGGAAGTGATCATGACCGGCGACCTCGCGCTGGAGAAGGTCTACCGCGAGGGCGACAAGCTGGTGGCGGTGCTGGAGAACGAATACACCGGCGCCAAGGAAGAGCGGGTGGTCGACCAGATCGTCGTGGAGAACGGCGTTCGTCCGGACGAGACGCTGTACTACGCGCTCAAGCAGGGCTCGCGCAACAAGGGCCAGATCGACGTCGAGGCGCTGTTCGCGATCAAGCCGCAGCCGTGCCTCAGCGAGTCGGGCGACGGCTACCTGCTGTTCCGCATCGGCGACTGCGTAGCCCAGCGCAACACCCATGCGGCGATCTATGACGCGCTGCGTCTGTGCAAGGACTTCTAAGGCACGCCCCTTGAGGGTTTGAAATGTCCGGCAGGCACGGACGGCCCCCTCTCCCTCTGGGAGAGGGCGGGGGGTGAGGGTGGAACAGGTCGCGCCGAGGTGTGGCTGGGAACACCCTCACCCTAACCCTCTCCCGGAGGGAGAGGGGACCAGCCCGCTGCCGACCTGAGGTCCCGTAGGGAGACCAGAAATGCTCAACACCATCCTTCCCATCCTGCTCTTCGCCGCCCTCGGCCTTGCCGTGCTGGGCGCCGTGAAGCGCTTCCTCATGTGGCGCCGCGGCCGGCCTTCGAAGGTCGACTGGATCGGCGGCCTGCTGAAGATGCCGCGCCGCTACCTGGTGGACCTGCACCACGTGGTCGAGCGCGACAAGTACATGTCCAGGACCCACGTGGCGACTGCCGGCGGCTTCGTTCTCGCCGCGCTGCTGGCGATCCTCGTGCACGGCTTCGGCCTGCACAGCCGGGTCCTCGGCTTCGCCCTGCTGGCGGCCACCGTGCTGATGTTCGTCGGCGCGCTGTTCGTCGCGAAACGCCGTCTCGATCCGCCGTCGCGGCTGTCGAAAGGCCCGTGGATGCGCCTGCCGAAAAGCCTGCTGATGTTCGCCGCGAGCTTCTTCATCGCCACCCTGCCGGTCGCCGGCATCCTGCCGGAAGGCTTCGGCGGCTGGTTCCTCGCAGCCATCCTCGCGGTTGGCGTGGCTTGGGGCGTGTCCGAGCTGTTCTTCGGCATGACCTGGGGCGGGCCGATGAAGCACGCCTTCGCCGGTGCCCTGCACCTGGCCTGGCACCGTCGCTCCGAACGGTTCTCTAGAAAAGATGGGCGCGGCGGCCGCTCCACCGGCCTCAAGCCGCTGGATCTGGCTGACCCGATGGCGCCGCTGGGCGTCGAGAAACCCACCGATTTCACCTGGAACCAGCTGCTCGGCTTCGACGCCTGCGTGCAGTGCGGCAAGTGCGAGGCCATGTGCCCGGCCTTCGCCGCCGGCCAGCCGCTCAACCCGAAGAAGCTCATCCAGGACATGGTCATCGGCCTGGCCGGCGGCAACGACGCCAACTTCGCCGGTAGCCCTTACCCCGGCAAACCGTTAGGTGAACACAGCGGCGGCCCGCACCAGCCGATCGTCTCGCTGGACGGCAAGGCGCTGGTGGATGCCGAGACCCTCTGGTCCTGCACCACCTGCCGCGCCTGCGTCGAGGAATGCCCGATGATGATCGAGCACGTCGATGCCATCGTCGACATGCGCCGCCACCTCACCCTGGAGAAGGGCGCGACCCCGAACAAGGGCGCCGAGGTGCTGGAAAACCTGATCGCCACCGACAACCCCGGCGGTTTCGCCCCCGGCGGCCGCCTGAACTGGGCGGCGGACCTGAACCTGCCGCTGCTGAGCGAGAAGAAGCAGGCCGACGTGCTGTTCTGGGTCGGCGACGGCGCCTTCGACATGCGCAACCAGCGTACCCTGCGCGCCTTCGTGAAAGTCATGTGCGCGGCCAGCGTCGATTTCGCCGTACTCGGCCTGGAAGAACGCGACAGCGGCGACGTGGCCCGCCGCCTGGGTGACGAAGCGACCTTCCAGACCCTGGCCAGGCGCAACATCGCCAGCATGGCAAAGTACCGCTTCAAGAAGATCGTCAGCTGCGACCCGCACAGCTTCCACGTGCTGAAGAACGAGTACGGCGCCCTCGGCGGCAACTATGAGGTCCTGCACCACAGCACCTTCATCAACGAACTGGTCGAGGCCGGCGCGTTGAACCTCGGGGAGCACAAGGGCGGCAGCGTGACCTACCACGACCCGTGCTACCTGGGTCGCTACAACGGCGAATACGAAGCGCCGCGCAATGTGCTGAGGGCCATCGGCATCGAGGTGAAGGAGATGGAGCGTTCCGGCTTCCGCTCGCGCTGCTGCGGCGGTGGCGGCGGCGCGCCGATCACCGACATTCCCGGCAAGCAGCGGATTCCGGACATGCGCATGGTCGACATCCAGTCGACCGGCGCGGAGCTGGTGGCCGTGGGTTGCCCGCAGTGCACCGCGATGCTCGAAGGCGTGGTCGCCCCGCGCCCGGAGATCAAGGACATCGCCGAACTGGTCGCCGACGTGCTGATCGAGGCCACCGAGGTGCCGGCAAAAAAGCCGTCGCTGGCCAAGCGTGACGAAATGGCGGAGGTGCACTGATGAACTCATTGCACAGACCTGAACCTGTAGGAGCGAGCTTGCTCGCGAACCGCCCCAACTTCGGTGCTGATCCGTTCGCGAGCAATAACGAGGGCGTCCCCCTCGCTCCTACGAAAAGCACCTTCGCGCTGGAGGTCCAGTCATGAGCGACATCATCCGCCGCGACCCGCGTGCCGAGTGGATCGCCCGCAACCGCCTGCACCCGCTGCACGCGGCCATGCAATCGGCCCAGGGCGGTGAAACCCGCTGGATGGGGCCCAACGGTGTGGTGCGCAAGAACCCCCACGCAGTCGGCTTCATCGGCCCCAATGGCGTCAAGCGCATCGACCGCTCCGGTGGCCAGCAGGGCACCGGCGGCAAGCGCAGCAGCGCGCCGGAAGTGGTGCAACTGCCGCTGGTGACGATCGAGCAACCGGCGTTCCTGATTGCCGTGGTGCCGGACATGGTCGGCGGCCGCCTTTCCAGCCACGATCGCGACCTGCTGGGCCTGGCCCGCAAGCTCGCCGGCAGTGACGGCGCGGTGCTGGCGGTGATCTTCGGCGAACACAAGGAATCCGCCTTCGATACCGCTGGCGTCGACCGCCTGCTGCAGATCGAAGGCAACGAGTACGACGGCTACGCCCCGGAACAACGGGTGCTGGCGCTGCGTTCGGTCAACAGCCAGTTCGCCCCGCGCCACTGGCTGCTGCCCGACAGTCGCAGCGGTGGCGGCGAGCTTGGCCGGCGCCTGGCGGCAAGCCTTGGCGAGCGCCCGGCGACCCGCGTCTGGCAGGCCGAAGGCGAGCGCTGCGTCGGCCGTGCCGGTGCCGGTCGGCAGGACCTGCACCGCGAGCTGCCGCGGCTGATCCTGGCCGCAGCGGAGTGCGCCGAACCGGTCAGCGAGACCCGCCATGAAGCCCGCGCGGTCGAGTTGGACTCCAGCGTCGCGCGCAACCTCCCGCGTATCGAAGACCTCGGTCCGGTGGCCGTGGACCCGGCGCAGATTCCCATGGCCGAGGCGGAGTTCATCCTCTCCGGCGGCAACGGCATCAAGGACTGGGACCTGTTCCACCGCGCCGCCGTCGCCCTCGGCGCCACCGAAGGCGCCTCCCGCGTGGCGGTGGACGACGGCCACATGCCGCGCGCCCGCCAGGTTGGCGCCACCGGCACCTGGGTCACCGCGCGGGTCTATCTCGCCGTCGGCATCTCCGGCGCGATCCAGCACCTGCAGGGCATCGGTTCCTGCGACAAGGTCGTGGCGATCAACATGGACCCGGGCTGCGACATGATCAAACGCGCCGATCTCTCGGTGATCGGCGACTCGTCGGCGATCCTCCAGGCGCTGATCCGTCTGGCCGAGGAATATCGCAATGGAGCGGCGCGCGATGCGGCATAGCAGTGCAACGTCCCCTGTAGGAGCGAGCTTGCTCGCGAACCTGCTGGGCCAAACGCTTCGCGAGCAAGCTCGCTCCTACACCGCTTCTGAGGTGTCTGATGAATGACCTGAACATCGTCGCCCTGGTTTCCATCGGAGCCCACCCGGCGTCCGGCCGAGCGCGCCGCGCCGACCAGGACGCCCGCGCGGTGGAGCTGGGCATGAGCCTTGCCGGCAAGCGCCTGCGCGTGGTGCATGCCGGCGATGCCGGGGAAGAAGCGCTGCGCGGCTACCTGGGCATGGGCCTGGACGAACTGGCGGTGCTGGAGCAGCCCGCAGGCGCCGATGCCTTGCCGGCGCTGGCGGCCTATCTCGGCGACAGCGATGCGCAACTGGTGCTCACCGGCACCCAGGCGGAGACCGGCGAAGGCTCCGGCATGCTGCCGTTCCTGCTTGCAGAACGCCTGGGCTGGCCGCTGGTGGTGGGGCTCGCGGAAGTGGAAAAGGTGGAGAACGGCAGCGCGCAGGTGTTGCAGGCACTGCCCCGTGGCCAGCGCCGCCGACTGAAGGTGCGCCTGCCCTTCGTCGCCAGCGTCGACAATGCCGCTCCGGTCGCCCGGCAAAGCGCCTTCGGCCCGGCCCGCCGTGGCTATCTGGAGGCCACCGAGGTGGATGTGGTGGTCGATCCGCTGCTCGCAGAAGGCAACCTGCAATCCGCGCGCCCGCGTCCCAAGCGCCTGAAGGTGATCAAGGCCAAGACCGGCGCCGAACGGATGAAGGCCGCCACCGCCAAGGCTTCCGGCGGCACCGGCCAGGTGCTCAAGGACCTGTCTCCCGAGGCGGGCGCCGAGGCGATCTTCAAGCTGCTGCGCGAGGAAGGTGTGATTCGCGTCTGACCGAGCTGAACTGCTCTTCGTAGGAGCGAGCTTGCTCGCGAACCCGCCCGGCTTCGGTGCGGCCGGCAAACACTGTTCGCGAGCAAGCCCGCTCCTACAAAATCGCGCCTCTGCCTTCCTGGTAATTTCCGTAGGAGCGGACTTAGTCCGCGATTTTCCGGTCCAACCCCCGGTGGCGGCCGGAAACTATTGAAATAACACGAGAATCAGCTCGTAAGCCATTGAATTGACAGCATACGGCTTATCCGAAGATCGCCGTTTTTGCTGGCCCCGAGGCGTCCCTTTCTTTATCCTCCGCACCCTTTGAAAGGCTTTGCGGAGGCTCCCATGCTCGATTCCACCCTCGAACAACTTGAACAGCTGGTCGCCGAACTGCTGCAGCAGAATGACGTGCTGGTGCAGGACAACGCCGCTGTGCGCGAAGAGCTGCTCAAGGTCCGTGAGGAAAACGACAGCCTGCAATTGTCCCTCATGGAGCAGGAAGAGAAGCACAACGCGACCGCCACCCGCCTGCAGGCGCTGATCCGCCGCGTCAGCGACAGCCGCGCCCACGCATGAGTGACGACGGCGTCCGCGTCCTGCGCATTCTCGGGCGCGAATACAGCGTCCGGGCGCCGGCCGGTGAAGAGCGCCGGCTGCAGGATGCGGTCGCGCTGTTGCAGGCGGAGATCGCCGCCAGCAAGAAGAAATTTCCCTACGTCACCAGCAATGAACTGATGGTGCTCTCCGCGCTCAATCTGTGCGCCCGCCAGCTCGGCGAAGAGGGCCAGGCGCTCGACGATGCGGACACTGTCGAGCGTATCGCCGCCCTCAACCGGCGGATTCTCGATCACCTGCAGCGGCAGGACTGATCTCCGCGCATCTCTGCTTTTTGTAGGAGCGAGGGGGACGCCTTCGTTATTGCTCGCGAACCTCTCCTGCGCCGTTATCTCCGGTGGATGCAGAGCGTTCGCGAGCAAGCTCGCTCCTACAGTCTGCGTCGGATAACCGCGAACGATTTTACGCCCTGTGTCTCGCCACCAAATCGCAGGCAAAAAAAGGGGACACCGGGGTAAGCGGTGTCCCTTCTAAAGGAGAGTGGGCCAAAAGGCCCCTCAACCGGTGAGACGTGGCGCTGCGGGTAAACCCGCGGCGCCGGGTATAAAAGAAGGGATCGGGGGTAACCAATCCCTGAAAGGTGAGGGAGGAATACTCCCCCTCAACCGGTGAGACGTGCCCGGCTCGTGCCGGGCGGATGATCAGGCGCGCAGCGGAATCAGGCGCGGGGCGATCATGTTTTCCGGCTTGAGGATGTCGGCCAGGGTGGCCTCGTCCAGGAGCCTCTCCTCGCGTACCAGTTCCAGGACGCCGCGGCCGGTTTCCAGCGCGGTCTTGGCGATACGGGTGGCGTTCTCGTAGCCGATGTAGGGGTTCAGCGCGGTCACCAGGCCGATGCTGTGCTCCACCAGCTGGTGGCAGCGCTCGACGTTGGCGGTGATGCCGGTGATGCAATGCTCGCGCAGCATGTCCATGGCGCGCTGGAGCAGGCGGATCGAATCGAGCACCTTGTAGGCGATCAGCGGTTCCATCACGTTCAGCTGCAGCTGGCCGCCTTCGGCAGCGATGGTCAGCGCCAGGTCGTTGCCCATGATTTCGAAGGCGCACATGTTCACGGCCTCCGGGATCACCGGGTTGACCTTGCCCGGCATGATCGAGCTGCCCGGCTGGCGCGGCGGCAGGTTGATCTCGTTGATGCCGGTACGCGGACCGCTGGAGAGCAGGCGCAGGTCGTTGCAGATCTTCGACAGCTTGACCGCGGTGCGCTTGAGCATGCCGGAGAACAGCACGAAGGCGCCCATGTCGGAGGTGGCTTCGATCAGGTCGGCGGCCGGGACGACCGGCTGGCCGCTGATGGCTGCCAGGCGCTCGACGGCCAGCTTCTGGTAGCCGGGGTCGGCGTTGATGCCGGTACCGATGGCGGTGCCACCGAGGTTCACTTCGGTCAGCAGCTCCGGCGCCAGGCGACGCAGGCGGTCGAGGTCTTCGCCCAGGGTGGTGGCGAAGGCGTGGAATTCCTGGCCGAGGGTCATCGGCACCGCGTCCTGCAGCTGGGTACGGCCCATCTTCAGTACGCCGGCGAACTCTTCGCCCTTGGCGGCGAAGGCCTGGATCAGGCTGTCGAGGCTGGCCAGCAGGGTGTCGTGGCCGAGCAGCAGGCCCAGGCGGATGGCGGTCGGGTACGCGTCGTTGGTCGACTGCGCCATGTTCACGTCGTTGTTCGGGTGCAGGTACTTGTACTCGCCCTTGGCATGGCCCATGGCTTCGAGCGCGATGTTCGCGATGACTTCGTTCGCGTTCATGTTGGTCGAGGTGCCGGCGCCACCCTGGATCATGTCCACCACGAACTGGTCGTGGAAGTCGCCACGGATCAGGCGAGCGCAGGCTTCGCTGATGGCGGCGTGCTTCTCGGCGGGCAGGTGGCCGAGCTGGTGGTTGGCATCGGCTGCCGCCTGCTTGACCATCGCCAGGCCGACGACCAGTTTCGGGTAGTGCGACAGCGGCACGCCCGAGAGGCGGAAGTTGTTCACAGCGCGCAGGGTCTGAATGCCGTAGTAGGCGTCAGAAGGTACTTCGAGGGTGCCGAGGAGGTCTTTCTCGATGCGGAACGATGCAACAGGGGACATGACGGGGATTGTCTCGGAGAAACACGGCCAGTGCCGCGATGCCCGGTAGACTAGGGATTTCGCCGATCGTCGGCCAATGCTGTTAAAAGCTGTCTCATGCACAAACGGCATAATGTACCCTGTGACGAATGGATGACGGCGAGCGTGTGACTGTGCTACGCACGCCCGGCTCCTGACCTTGTGAGAATGCGTTGGAGTTGACGTGAACCTCGAAACCAAATGGCTGGAAGACTTCAGCACCCTGGCCGCCACCCGCAGCTTTTCCCAGGCGGCGGAGAAACGCTTCGTCACCCAGCCGGCCTTCAGCCGGCGCATTCGCAGCCTGGAGGACGCCCTCGGGCTGACGCTGGTGAACCGCCAGCGCACGCCCATCGAGCTGACCGAGGCGGGGCAACTGTTCCTGGTCACCGCCCGGGCGGTGGTCGAGCAGCTCGGCCAGGTGGTGCGTCACCTGCACCATCTGGAGGGCGGGCAGGGCGAGGTGTTGCAGTTCGCCGCCGCGCACTCGCTGGCGCTGGGCTTCTTCCCGGCGTGGATCGCCCGCCTGCGTTCGGAAGGGCTGAACATCGCCAGCCGCCTGGTGGCGACCAACGTCGGTGAGGCGGTGCACCTGCTGCGCGAAGGCGGCTGCGACCTGATGCTGGCTTTCTATGACCCGGACGCCGCGTTGCAGATGGACCCGGAAGTCTTCCCCTCGCTGCACCTGGGCCGCACCGAGATGCTGCCGGTGTGCGCGGTGAACTCCGCCGGCGTGCCGCTCTACGACCTCGACAGCGGCCAGAGCGTGCCGCTGCTGGCCTACAGCGCCGGCGCCTTCCTCGGTCGCGGGGTGAACCTGCTGCTGCGCCAGCGCAACCTGCGCTACACCACCGTCTATGAAACGGCTATGGCCGACAGCCTGAAGAGCATGGCGCTGCAGGGCATGGGCGTGGCCTGGGTGCCACGGCTGAGCATGGAGGCGGAGCTGGCGCGCGGCGAGCTGGCGCTGTGCGGCGGCCCGCACTGGATCGTCCCGCAGGAAATCCGCCTGTACCGCTGTGCCCTGGTGCGCAAGGCGCAGATCCGCCTGCTGTGGCGCAAGCTGGAGGGCGGGCTGGGGCTGGGGGAGACCGCCTGAGGCGGGGAGGTTTGGCCGTTCGGGGGTTGCGTTGCGGTGGTGTGCTGAACTGTAGGAGCGAGCTTGCTCGCGAACCGTGTTTTCTGGTGGCTTCGGTGCTTGGCCTGAAGAGCGCCCTCTCCCTGAAGGGAGAGGGCGCGAAGTAATGCCCCGCTCCAAAGCCCCCGGCAAAACACCTCGCCCGTCACTCCCGCGAACGCGGGAGCCCAGCGCCTGAGTCCTACATCTCGACGACGATCCGCCCTTCGATCTGCCCGGCGCGCATACGGTCGAGGATGGCGTTGATGTCATCCAGCTTGCCGGAGGCGACGGTGGCCTTCACCAGGCCTTCGCCGGCGAAGTCCAGGGCTTCCTGCAGGTCGGCGCGGGTGCCGACGATGGAGCCGGTGATGTGCAGGCCCTTGAGCACCACGTCGAAGATCGGCGTGGGGAAGTCGCCCGGCGGCAGGCCGACCAGCGACACGCTGCCGCCCCGGCGAGCCATGCCGATGCCCTGGCCGAAGGCGCTGTTGGACACCGCCGTGACCAGCACGCCGTGGGCGCCGCCGATATCGCGCTGGACTACCTCGACCGGGTCTTCCGTCTTCGCGTTGACGGTCAGGCTGGCGCCCAGGCGCCTGGCCAGTTCCAGCTTGGCGTCGTCCACGTCCACCGCCACCACATGCAGGCCCATGGCCTTGGCGTATTGCACGGCGACGTGGCCGAGGCCGCCGATGCCGGAGATCGCCACCCACTGGCCGGGGCGCGCGCCGGTTTCCTTCAGGCCCTTGTAGACGGTGACGCCCGCGCAGAGGATCGGCGCGATCTCGAGGAAGCCGACGTCCCTGGGCAGGATGCCGACGTAGTTCGGGTCCGCCAGCACGTATTCGGCGTAGCCGCCGTTCACCGAGTAGCCGGTGTTCTGCTGGCTCTCGCAGAGAGTTTCCCAGCCGGTCAGGCAGTGCTCGCAGCAACCGCAGGCGGTATACAGCCAGGGCACGCCGACGCGGTCGCCTTCCTTCACGCGGGTGACGCCGGCGCCGACCGCGGCGACGAAACCGACGCCTTCATGGCCGGGAATGAACGGCAGGCTCGGCTTTACCGGCCAGTCGCCTTCGGCGGCGTGCAGGTCGGTGTGGCAGACGCCGGAGGCCTCGATCTTCACCAGGATCTGCCCGGGGCCGGGCAGCGGGACTTTGACTTCCTCGATCCGCAGCGGCTCGCCAAAGGCGTGGACGACGGCGGCTTTCATGGTCGTGGGCAGGGTCATGGACATTGCGCTCGCTCCTTGAAGGGTGAGGTGCCTGCCCCATCCGGGCAGGGATGTATCGGAAGAGTCTGAGCCTCTGAGACTAGGTCATCTTGAGTTGAGGCAAGCTTTTCCGAAGTCGCTGCAGGGCGATTCAATCGGGGAATGACGAAATCGGGACCAATGGTCATGCCCAGTGCACTCCGCCGCGCCCTTTGCGGTATACTGCGCCGCCTTCAAGCCGGCACTGCCCGCCGGTTTGGCCACGTACAAGCCACGCCTTTCACGAGCGTGGCTTGTTGGTTTCTGACGCGCCCAAGAGCGCACTTGAGAGAGGCACGACGATGAGCGCACTGGTTGGCGTGATCATGGGCTCCAAATCCGACTGGAGCACCCTGAGCCACACCGCGGACATGCTGGACAAGCTGGGCATTCCGTATGAAGTGAAGGTGGTTTCCGCCCACCGCACCCCGGACCTGCTCTTCCAGTACGCCGAAGAGGCCGACGGTCGCGGCATCGAAGTGATCATCGCCGGCGCCGGCGGTGCCGCCCACCTGCCGGGCATGTGCGCCGCCAAGACCCACCTGCCGGTGCTCGGCGTGCCGGTGCAGTCCTCCATGCTCTCGGGCGTCGATTCGCTGCTGTCCATCGTGCAGATGCCCGCGGGCGTCCCGGTCGCGACCCTGGCCATCGGCAAGGCCGGCGCCACCAACGCAGCGTTGCTGGCCGCCAGCATCCTGGGCGGCAAGTACCCGAAGTACCACGAAGCGCTGAAGCAGTTCCGTACCACCCAGACCGAATCGGTCCTGGACAATCCGGACCCGCGCGACGCGTGAGCAATGGGCGCCCGCGCGGCGCCCCCGAACAGTGTCAGCAAGCACAGGCTCGAACCATGAAAATCGGTGTCATCGGTGGCGGTCAGCTCGGCCGCATGTTGTCCCTGGCGGGTACTCCGCTGGGCATGAACTTCGCCTTCCTCGATCCGGCGCCGGACGCCTGCGCGCAAGCGCTCGGCGAGCATATCCGTGCCGATTACAGCGACCAGGACCACCTGCGCCAGCTGGCCGATGAAGTCGACCTGGTGACCTTCGAGTTCGAGAGCGTGCCGGCCGAGACCGTGGCCTTTCTCTCGCAGTTCGTGCCGGTCTACCCGAACGCCGAGTCGCTGCGCATCGCCCGCGACCGCTGGTTCGAGAAGTCCATGTTCAAGGACCTGGGGATCCCGACCCCGGCCTTCGCCGACGTGCAGTCCCAGGCCGACCTCGACGCCGCGGTGGCCAGCATCGGCCTGCCGGCGGTGATGAAGACCCGCACCCTGGGCTACGACGGCAAGGGCCAGAAGGTCCTGCGCAAGGCCGAGGACGTCACCGGCGCCTTCGCCGAACTGGGCAGCGTGCCCTGCATCCTCGAAGGCTTCGTGCCCTTCACCGGCGAAGTCTCGCTGGTGGCGGTACGCGCCCGCGACGGCGAAACCCGTTTCTACCCGCTGGTGCACAACACCCACGAGAACGGCATCCTGCGCCTCTCCGTGGCCAGCACCGAGCACCCGCTGCAGGCGCTGGCCGAGGACTATGTCGGCCGCGTGCTGGACAAGCTGGAATACGTCGGCGTCATGGCCTTCGAGTTCTTCGAGGTCGACGGCGGCCTGAAGGCCAACGAGATCGCCCCGCGCGTGCACAACTCTGGCCACTGGACCATCGAAGGTTCCGAGTGCAGCCAGTTCGAGAACCATGTGCGGGCCATCGCCGGCCTGCCGCTGGGCTCGACCGCGAAAGTGGGCGAGAGCGCCATGCTCAACTTCATCGGCGAAGTGCCGCCGGTGGCCGACGTGCTGAACATCGCCGACTGCCACCTGCACCACTACGGCAAGGCCTTCAAGGCCGGGCGCAAGGTCGGCCACGTCACCCTGCGCAGTGCCGACCTGCCGACCCTGAAGGTGCGCATCGCCGAGGTCGAGGCGCTGATCTCCAACGGCTGACGCCCCGCCGCACGCCGCGTTCCAGGAAAAGCCGCGTCGAGTTTCGACGCGGCTTTTTTCTGTCCGCTGTCCCGTCCTGAATAAGGTTTACACCTTCGCCCTTATTTTCAGGAGAACTCCGATGGTAGAAGGTGTGCGGCGCCGCCGATCGCTCTGGCCAGTGGCTGGAACACGGAACGCCGGCGTTTTCTACACTGTCCCATGACAGCGCGCACCCACCGCGCTCAAACCCACAAGGAGGGACTGTCATGGGCTTAATCGGAACCATCGTCATCGGCTTGATCGTCGGACTCATCGCGCGCTTCATCAAACCGGGCGACGACAGCATGGGCTGGATCATGACCATCCTGCTCGGCATCGGCGGCTCGCTGTTGGCCACCTACGGCGGCCAGGCGCTGGGCATCTATGCCGTGGGCCAGGCGGCGGGCTTCATCGGCGCAGTGATCGGCGCCATCGTCCTGCTGGTCATTTACGGTCTGATCAAGAAGAATTGACGGTGATTTCCGCCCCTCTCCCATGACGGGAGAGGGCGCTGGAGAAATTCCTGCCTGTGCCCGAGCGGGCCTTTCGAGTCCACGATGCGCCATACATTGCTTGCCTGCAGCCTGGTGCTGCTGACGTCCCTGGCATCCGCCGCCGAACTTCCCGAAACCGATTGGCTGTCCCTGATGCCGCCGAGCGACCGCCAGGCGCTGGAAGACATGCCGGAAATCACCCATGCTGGCCCCGAGGCCAACGGCACCTTCACCAACAAGGGGGGCCTGAAGCAGGCCGACAAGAAGTTGCCGCAGGTGATGTATTCCACGAAGACTGTCGCCGCTCTGAACGGCAAGGCGCTGCGGCTGGGCGGCTACCCGGTGCCGCTGGAGAACGACGCCAAGGGCCGCGTCACCGCGTTCTTCCTGGTGCCTTATCCGGGCGCCTGCATCCATGTTCCGCCACCGCCGCCGAACCAGATCGTGCTGGTGCGCTATCCCAAGGGCATCCAGATCGAGGACATCTACAACCCCCTCTGGGTCAGCGGCACGCTGAAGGTCGAAACGGTCAGCAACGACATGGCCGACGCCGCCTATGCCATCGACGACGCCAAGGTGCGGCCGGTGGAAGAGAGCGATCTGTAGCCGCCAGTTTTCGCAGGAACGGACCCTGTCCGCGATTGGAATGCTGCCGACGTGGTTCGCGAGCAAGCTCGCTCCTACAGGTTTGCGCCGGCGCGCTTTTCGTAGGAGCGAGCTTGCTCGCGAACCTGATCCGGCGCCGGCCTTGCCGGTGGATCGCGGACAAAGTCCGCTCCTACGCAGAGCAAGCCTCAGCCTTTCAGCGGCTCGCTCCAGATTTCCACCTTCATCGTCTCGCTGCGCCCCGGCGCGACGCTCATCACGTCGTCCCAGACCCGCGCGGTCTCGATGCAGAGCATGTTCTCCCAGGCATCGTCGGGGAACTGCGACAGGCGCGCGGCCTTGTCGATCCAGGGGTTCCACACCACCGCCGAGCGCGAGCCGCTGGCCTGGATGTGAATGCCTCGTTCCCAGAGCGGGTCGCGGATCACCAGGGGTTTCTCCACATCCAGGTAGATGCGGTCGGTTTCCCCGGTGATGCGCACCAGGCCGTGCTGCTGGCGCTCTTCCCAGTTTTCCAGGGTCTCGATGTAGCGGCAGCCCTGCAGGCCGTCGATGCCGATCTCGCGGCTGTTGCTCACCGCGAAGTAGGTGTGCAGCGCCTGGCTGACCGGCAGCGGCTTGTCGCCGAGGTTGTGGGTGGTCAGTTCCAGCGTCAGGCGTTCGCCGAGGCGCATCACCAGTTCCAGGCGCGCCGCGTGCGGCCAGCCGGGCAGGCCGTGGCGCGCGTCGACGCTGAAGTGCACGGCCAGCTCACCCTGCTCGTCGGCGATGTCATCCAGTTGCCAGTCCACCGCGCGTACCAGGCCGTGGGCCGGAGCGCTGTCGCCGGTGAAGGCGGTACGGACATCCACCGGGTTGCGCTCCAGGCTGCCGAACCAGGGCCAGCACACCGGCACACCGCCGCGCAGGGACTGGCCGTGGCGAAACTCGGCGGTTTCGCTCAGCCATACCAGCGGCGGCTGTTCATGGGGCTGGTAGCTCAGCAGCTGCGCACCCTGCTGGGCGATCAGGGCTTCCCCGTGGGCCGTGTGGATGCGCCAGCAGGGCAGTTCATCGACCCGCACCTGTTCGACGCGGGGAGTCTGGATATCGCTGCTCATGATGATCTCCGGTCGGAAAAAGTCAGTATCACCGATCCTCCGCACGCCGGGCAGTTCCCGGAGAATGAAAAGATCAGCGCTGACGCAGCGCCGCCAGGTGCGTTCGCTGCCGCCCCTCGGCGTCGAAGTTGGACCCGTCCAGCCAGGCATCGAAGGCGTGCTGGCAACGCGGCCACTCGCTGTCGAGGATGGCGAACCAGGCGGTGTCGCGGTTGCGGTCCTTCACCACCATGTGCTGGCGGAAGGTGCCCTCGAAGGTGAAACCCAGGCGTTGTGCGGCGCGCATCGAGCGGGCGTTGAGCGCGTTGCACTTCCATTCCAGGCGCCGGTAGCCCAGCTCGAAGGCCAGCCGGGCGAGCAGGTAGACCGCCTCGGTGGAGGCCGGCGTGCGCTGCATGACGCGAGCGAAGGCGATGTGGCCGATCTCGATCACGCCGTCCCTGGGAGTGATGCGCAGGAAGCTGAGCAGGCCGACGGCGTGGCCGCTGGCGCGGTCGATCACGGCGAAGAACATCGGGTCGGCGCTGGCGGCGTTGCCGGCGAGCCAGTCGTCGAAGCTCGCCCGTTCGCTGAACGGGCCGTAGGCCAGGTAGTCCCACAACAGCGGGTCGGCGTCGGGGCCTTGCAGCGCCTGCCACAGGTCGTCGCCGTGGGTGGCCGGGTCCAGGGGCGCCAGGTTCACGTAGCGGCCGGGCAGGGCGCGGCGTTCGGGGCTGGCGAGCGGGCGCCAGTTCAGGGGGTGCGGCTCGGTCATGGGGCGCTCCGGGTCAGAGGATCTTGCGGTACTGGACGAAGCCGGAGCGATCGGCGATCCGGTCGTAGAGGAACATGGCGTCGGTGTTGCTCTCGTGGGTCAGCCAGTGCACCCGTGAAGCGCCATTGGCGCGGGCGTCGGCGTAGACGTGCTCGATCAGCGCCGCGCCGATGCCGTCGCCGCGCTGGCCTTCGGCGACGTACAGGTCCTGCAGGTAGACGTAGTCGCCCTGGGTCCAGCAGGAACGGTGGTAGATGAAGTGCACCATGCCGATGGCCACTCCATCGCGCCAGGCGAGGGCCGCGTGCATGGGCTCGGAGGCATCGAGGAAGCGCTGCCAGGTGACGGCGCTGGTGGCATCAAGGATGGTTGTTTTGTAGAAGCGCTGGTAGCCCTGCCAGAGCGGCAGCCAGGCGGCGTGGTCGTCGGCGGTGATCGGGCGGATCTCGATGGCGGAAGACATGGTGACGGCCTTGCGTGGGTTGGAATGGTTCTAGCCTAGGCTGGGAATTGGTTCTGCTAAAGAGCCATTCATGGTGAAATCAAAGGAACCATTGCCGCTGTCCTGGAAGTCCTCCATGAGCGTTCCGCTGCCTTTCAACCCTTCCGGTATTTGCCTCGATCCCGCGTTGCCGCTGGGTGTACAACTGTTCCAGGCGCTGCGCGAGCGCATTCTCGACGGTCGCCTGGCGGCACGCTCGCGCCTGCCGGCCAGTCGCGACCTGGCGGCGGCGTTGGGCGTGTCGCGCAATACCGTGGTGCGTGCCTACGAGCAGCTGTATGCCGAGGGTTACATCGAGGGGCGTACCGGCGATGGCACGTACGTGGCCGAACGGGTTCAGCCCTCGGTGGGTGCCGTGCGCAGCGAGGCACGCAGCCCGGATGCGCCGTCACTGGAGCGCCTGGCCAGGCATCACCTGCCGCTGCCCCCCACTGGCGCGCCGCGCGCCTTCCGCGTCGGCGTGCCGGCCTTCGACCTGTTCCCCTTCGATATCTGGGCGCGGTTGCAGGCGCGCTTCTGGCGCGATCCGCCGCTGGATTGCCTGGGCTATGGCGATCCGGCCGGTGAACAGCGCCTGCGCGAACTGGTCGCCGCCTACCTGCGCAGCACCCGCGGCCTGCACTGCGACGCCGGGCAGGTCATCATCACCAGCGGCGCCCAGCAGGGCATCGCGTTGTGCGCCCAGGTGCTGCTGGCGGCGGGCGACGGTGCGGCCATCGAGAACCCCGGCTACCGGGCTGCCGGTCATGCCTTCGCCACGGCGGGGGCGCGCCTGCATGGCGTGCCGGTGGATGCCGAGGGCCTGTGCACGGCGCAGTTGGAGGGGTTGTCGGACTGCCGGCTGGTCTACGTCACCCCATCGCACCAATACCCCACTGGGGTGACGCTGTCCCTGGCGCGGCGCCTGGCGCTGCTGGAGTGGGCCGAGCGCAGCGGCGGCTGGATCGTCGAGGATGACTACGACGGCGAGTACCGCTACAGCGGGACGCCGCTGATGCCGCTGGCCGCGCTGGACCGCCATGATCGGGTGCTCTACGTCGGCACCTTCTGCAAGATCGCCTTCCCGGCGCTGCGCCTGGGTTACCTCGTGGTGCCGCCAGCGTTGGCGCAGGCCTTCGCGCGCCGTCGCGCGCTGGATGTACGGCACTCGGAAGTCGGCACCCAGCGGGTGATGGCCGACTTCATCGCCGAGGGGCATTTCCAGCGTCACGTCCGCCGCATGCGCCGGGCTGCTCGAAGCCGCCGCGACGCCCTGTTGCGTGGCTGGCCGGCGGTCGCCGGCTGTGCGCCGATGCCGACGGTGGAGGCGGGTCTGCACCTGTGCGTGCGGGTCGACAGCCGCGAGCGCGAAGGCGAGCTGGTGCAGCGCGCGGCGGCCGTGGGGGTGGAGGTGAATGCGCTGAGCGACTACTGGTTGCCGGAATCCACCGAGCCGGAAGATCAACGCGCCGGGTTGGTACTGGGCTTCGCGGCCGTACCCGAAACGCGGATCGCCGAAGCGCTGCGGGTACTGCGCAAGGTCTGGGCCTGAGTGCAGGCCCCCCGGCGCCTTGTAACCCCCGGCTATTTCCTTAGCCTACTTACGAAGTTGGCGATGGGCACTACGCTCCCTAAAATGCTGCCCCTTCGAAAACACCGCCTGGAGTCGTCATGAGCCTAGTCCTGTCCACCGTTCCCGAGCGCAAGTCCGGCTCACTCCGGATCGCCTTCCTGTTGCTGCTGGTGGGGGCGCTGTTCCTCGCGCAGGCGGTCAGCGGTCGCCAGGCCCTGCTGTTCCTGGTCGGCGGTGCATTGGGGCTGACGCTCTACCATGCGGCCTTCGGCTTCACGTCCGCCTGGCGCGTGTTCATCCGCGAGCGCCGCGGCGCCGGCCTGCGCGCGCAGATGGTGATGCTGGCGCTGGCGGTGCTGCTGTTCTTCCCGGTGCTGGCTGCCGGCACGCTGTTCGGCGAGCCGGTGAAGGGGCTGGTCTCGCCGGCCGGGACTTCGGTGATCGTCGGCGCCTTCATTTTCGGCATCGGCATGCAGCTCGGTGGCGGCTGCGCCTCCGGCACGTTGTTCACCGTGGGTGGCGGCAATGCGCGGATGCTGGTGACCTTGCTGTTCTTCATCGTCGGCTCGGTGGTCGCCACCCACCATATCGGCTGGTGGTTCGCCCTGCCGTCGCTGCCGCCGATTTCCATCGTGCAGTCGCTCGGCCTGTTCCCGGCGCTGGCGCTGAGCCTTGCGCTGTTCGCCGCCATCGCCACTGTCAGCGTGGTGCTGGAGCGGCGCCGCCACGGTGTGCTGGAGCTGATCGCCAGCAATGGTGCACACGGGGCGGGTCGCTTCCTGCGTGGGCCCTGGCCGCTGGTCTGGGGTGCGGTGGCGCTGGCCTTGCTGAACTTCGCCACCCTGGCGCTGGCCGGACGCCCCTGGGGTGTCACCTCGGCCTTCGCCCTGTGGGGCGCAAAGGCGGCGGAAACCCTCGGCCTCTCCGTGCACGACTGGGCTTTCTGGCAGGCCGAGGCCAACGCCAAGGCGCTCGCCGCGCCGGTATGGCAGGACGTCACCAGCGTGATGGACTTCGGCATCATGATCGGCGCATTGCTGGCCGCCGGCCTTGCCGGGCGCTTCGCACCGAGCCTGAAGATTCCGGCGCGCTCGCTGATCGCGGCGGTGATCGGCGGTCTGCTGCTCGGCTACGGCGCGCGCCTGGCCTATGGCTGCAACATCGGCGCGTACTTCAGCGGCATCGCCTCCGGCAGCCTGCACGGTTGGCTGTGGCTGGTGGCGGCGTTCTTCGGCAATGCCGTGGGCGTGCGCCTGCGGCCGATCTTTTTCCCCGCCGAACGCGTGGAAGAGCGCCTGACCGGCTGCTGAGTCAGTCGCGGCGGGGCGTCTCGCGCTCCGCCCAGTAGGTCTGCTTGTGCCCGCGCGCCTGGTAGTCCCGCGCCAGGGCTTCGGCCTCGGCGCGGGTCAGTTGGCGGCGCATGACGAAGCGGTTGCCGTTGTCGTCCAGGCGCAGCAGGCACCAGTCCGGCTCATCAGGCATTGAAGGTCGAGGTCTTGCGCAGGCGCAGGGCGAGCAGTACCAGCATCACGCCGAAGAACACCGCGTAGGCGCCGATCACCCAGGCCACCGCGACCGCCCCGGCGCCGGGGTTGGCGATCATCATCACCCCGAACAGCACCGACAGCGCGCCGGAGAGTCCCAGCCACCATTCATTGGCCAATGCCTTGCGCAGGCGGATCGCCGCGACGATCTGCAGCACGCCGGTGACCAGCGCCCAGGCGGCAATCAGCATGAGCAGGCCCAGCGCCGTCAGTGCCGGCCAGAAGAACGCCACCAGCCCCGCGCCGACGCCCAGCAGGCCGACCAGTATCAGTGGCCAGATCGGCCGGCCTGACTCACGCATGCGCGCGGCGGCGAGCAGGGTGAACACGCCGTCGACGAAGGCGTAGGCGCCCCAGACCAGGACCAGCACGGCCAGGGCGATGGTCGGCCAGGCGATGGCCAGCACGCCGAAGACCACTGCGGCCACGCCGCGCAGGGCAATCCATTTCCAGTGCTGGCCGAGGGCTTGCCAGAGGGGGTTGTCGCTCATGTCCGTCTCCCGAGAGGTGTCGCTGAAACCATAGTCGCTCGCCAGGGCTTGCGCTTGAGCGGTCCAGATCAACGATCGGAAAAGAAAAGCCCGGCACGCGGCCGGGCGAAAGGGCCTGCCGAGGCAGGCGAGCAGCGCTCGGGGGCGCCGCTGGGGAGATCAGGTGGTTGGCGCCAGTGCCGGCGGCGTGGCGCGGCCGTGCAGTGCCTCGTAGTCCGCCTTCATGGCCTTGTAGAGGCCGAACATGAACAGGATCAGCACCGCCGAGAACGGCAGGCCGGCCAGCACCACCACCGTTTGCATGGCGGTGAAGTTGCCGGCGAACAGCAGGCCGATGGTCACCAGGGTGATCACCACGGACCAGAGGATGCGCAGCCAGTGCGGGGCGTCTTCGTCGAGGTCGCCGCCCTGGCGCGACAGGTTGGCCAGCATCACCGAACCGGAGTCGGCCGGGGTGAGGAAGAGCACGAAGCCGACGAAGATCGACACACCGATCACGATCTTGGCGAAGGGGTAGTGTTCCAGCAGCAGGTAGATCGACATCGACGGCTGCTCCAGCGCGGCCTTGCCCAGGTCGACGGCGCCGTGGTTCATCACCAGGTCCATCGCGCTGTTGCCGAACACCGAGAGCCAGGCGAGGGTGAAGCCCAGCGGGATCAACAGTACGCCCATGACCAGTTCGCGCACGGTGCGGCCCCGGGAAATGCGGGCGATGAACATACCGACGAAGGGCGCCCAGGAAATCCACCAGGCCCAGTAGAACAGGGTCCACAGGCCCAGCCACTCCTCGTTCTTGCCGGCGCCGCCGCCGGTGTAGACGTAGAGGTCGAAGGTCTTGAGTACCAGCCCGTTGAGGTAGTCGCCCAGGTTCTGCACGAAGCCGTTGAGCAACTCCAGGGTGGAGCCGCAGACCAGTACGAACAGCAGCAGCGAGCTGAACAGCACGATGTTCAGGTTGGACAGCCGGCGGATGCCTTTCTCGATACCCGAGACCGCGGCCAGGGTGGCCACCAGGCTCATTACCAGCAGCACGATCAGCAGGGTGGTTTTCGAGTGCTCCATGCCGGTCAGGTATTCGATGCCCGAGGACACCTGCAGCGCGCCGATACCCAGGTTGGTCACCAGGCCCAACAGGGTGACGAAGATGCCGAAGCAGTCCACCGCATGGCCGGCGCCGCCCTTGACCCAACGCTCGCCGAGAATCGGCAGCAGCGCCGAACGCAGGGCCAGCGGCTGGCGGTGACGGTAGGCGAAGTAGCCGACGGCGAGGCCGACCAGCGCGTAGATCGCCCAGCCGTGCACGCCCCAGTGCAGGAAGGTCAGCTGCAGCGCCTGGCGGGCCGCCTGCGGGCTGCCGGCGGCGCCTTCCGGTGGATGGTAGAGGTGGTCGATGGGCTCGGAGGCGGCGAAGTACAGCAGCGAGATGCCGATGCCGGAAGAAAACAGCATGCCGGCCCAGGCGCCGTAGCTGAAGTCCGGCTTCTCGTGGTCGGCGCCGAGTTTCAGCTGGCCGTAGCGCGAGAACGCGACCCAGATGACGAAGAACAGATAGGCACCGATGACCAGCATGTAATACCAGCCAAAGCTGTGCGACAGCCAGGCCTGCGTGCGGCCCAGGAGCGCGCCGGCGCTGTCGGGGAAGAGAATGAGGGCGGCGGTCAGAACCAGGATCAGCGCGGTGGAACCGTAGAACACGATCGGATTCAGACGTACCTGCTCGTTTGTTTTTATTGGCGAAGCAGTACTCATTTGGAGGATGACCCCATGACAGTGAACGCATGGCGGCCGGCGACGGTGCGTAAGGCACGGCGACGGGCCGCTGACCACAGACACAGCATTGCCGCCGCGACACTTCCGGCCCGGATTCTGCGATCCTTGGGGGTCGGAAAGCGGCGCGGTGATGAACGGCGCGGGCCCGCATGCACGCAAGGCTCGGAGCGATTCACGAGGCGCAGCTTATTCTTAGTTGATTGAACGTTCAATAAAAACAAAATAGACTGGCCCAAGAAGTCGCCGGACGGTACAGGTACGTCCAGGCGAAGAGGAGATACGAAATGCCCAAGGTCGGTATGCAGCCGATTCGCCGCTCCCAACTGATCCACGCCACGCTCGAAGCGGTGGACCAGGTGGGCATGAGTGACGCCAGCATTGCCCTGATCGCCCGCCTGGCGGGGGTTTCCAACGGCATCATCAGCCACTACTTCCAGGACAAGAACGGTCTCCTGGAAGCGACCATGCGCCACCTGATGCTGGCGTTGAGCAAGGCCGTCGGCGAACGCCGCAAGGCCTTGAAGACTGACGAACCGCGTTCGCACCTGCGCGCGATCATCGAAGGCAACTTCGATGCGAGCCAGGTCAACGGGCCGGCGATGAAAACCTGGCTGGCGTTCTGGGCAGCCAGCATGCACCAGCCGTCGTTGCGCCGCCTGCAGCGGATCAACGACCACCGGTTGTATTCGAACCTGTGCTGCGAGTTTCGCCGGGTATTGCCGATCACCCAGGCGCGCTCGGCGGCCCGTGGACTGGCTGCACTGATCGATGGACTGTGGCTGCGGGGCGCGCTCTCGGGCGATGCCTTCGACACCCGGCAGGCGCTGGCCATCGCTTACGACTACCTCGACCAACAACTGGCGAAACAGACGGGATAGCCCGCCGCGCCAGCCTTGCGCACTGACACCTTATAAGAGAGGACACCTACCTCATGGCTCGATTCGAAGTACAGAAGCTCTACATTGGCGGTCGCTACGTGGAAGCCACCAGCGGCGCCACCTTCGAGACCATCAATCCGGCCAATGGGGAAGTCCTCGCCCAGGTGCAGCGCGCGTCGAAAGACGACGTCGAGCGCGCCGTGCAGGCGGCGGTGGAAGGGCAGAAAGTCTGGTCGGCGATGACCGCCATGCAGCGCTCGCGCATCCTGCGTCGCGCCGTGGACATCCTCCGCGAGCGCAATGACGAGCTCGCCGAGCTGGAAACCCTCGACACCGGCAAGCCGCTGGCCGAGACCCGCTTCGTCGACATCGTCACCGGCGCCGACGTGCTCGAGTACTACGCCGGCCTGGTGCCCGCCATCGAGGGCGAACAGATCCCGCTGCGCGAGACCAGTTTCGTCTACACCCGCCGCGAACCGCTGGGCGTGGTCGCCGGCATCGGCGCCTGGAACTACCCGATCCAGATCGCCCTGTGGAAATCCGCCCCGGCCCTGGCTGCCGGCAACGCGATGATCTTCAAGCCCAGCGAGGTCACCCCGCTGACCGCGCTGAAACTCGCCGAGATCTACACCGAGGCCGGCCTGCCCGATGGCGTGTTCAATGTGCTTACCGGCAGCGGCCGCGAAGTCGGCCAGTGGCTGACCGAGCATCCGCTGATCGAGAAGATTTCCTTCACCGGCGGCACCTCCACCGGCAAGAAGGTCATGGCCAGCGCCTCGAGCTCCTCGCTCAAGGAGGTCACGATGGAGCTGGGCGGCAAGTCGCCGTTGATCATCTTCGAGGACGCCAACCTCGACCGCGCCGCCGACATCGCCGTGATGGCCAACTTCTTCAGCTCCGGCCAGGTGTGTACCAACGGTACCCGCGTGTTCATCCCGCGCAACCTGCAGGCGCGTTTCGAGGCCAAGGTGCTGGAGCGTGTGAAGCGCATCCGCCTGGGCAGCCCGCAGGATGAAAGCACCAACTTCGGTCCGCTGGTCAGCTTCCCGCACATGGAGAGCGTTCTCTCCTACATCGAGTCCGGCAAGGAACAGAAGGCCCGCCTGCTGTGCGGTGGCGAGCGCGTCACCCAGGGCGAGTTCGGCAAGGGCGCCTACGTCGCGCCGACCGTGTTCACCGATTGTCGCGACGACATGACCATCGTCCGCGAGGAAATCTTCGGGCCGGTCATGAGCATCCTCGTCTACGACAGCGAAGACGAGGCCATCCGCCGCGCCAACGACACCGAGTACGGCCTGGCCGCCGGCGTCGTCACCCAGGACCTGGCCCGCGCGCACCGCGCGATCCACCGTCTGGAAGCGGGCATCTGCTGGATCAACACCTGGGGCGAGTCGCCGGCCGAGATGCCGGTTGGCGGGTACAAGCAATCGGGTGTCGGTCGTGAGAACGGTCTGACCACCCTGGCTCACTACACTCGCATCAAATCCGTGCAGGTAGAGCTGGGCGACTACGCCTCGGTGTTCTGACCGCCGCGAGCGAGCCCTGAACGGCCGGTCGCAGGCCCCACTCCCTGACCACCGGCCATCCCGAATACGCAGACACCGGCGCGCACGCGTCGCGGGCGGTGTCGTGCCTGAAAAAGAGGAAGGCCTGCATGTCCCAGGAATACGACTACATCATCATTGGCGCCGGCTCTGCCGGTAACGTATTGGCGACTCGCCTGACCGAGGACGCCGACGTCAGCGTCCTGCTGCTGGAAGCCGGCGGCCCGGACTACCGCGCCGACTTCCGCACCCAGATGCCGGCCGCGCTGGCCTACCCGCTGCAGGGCCGCCGCTACAACTGGGCCTATGTGACCGACCCCGAGCCGCACATGAACAACCGCCGCATGGAGTGCGGTCGCGGCAAGGGCCTGGGTGGCTCCTCGCTGATCAACGGCATGTGCTACATCCGCGGCAACGCCATGGACTTCGACGGCTGGGCGCAGGCCAAGGGCCTGGAAGACTGGACCTATCTCGACTGCCTGCCGTACTTCCGCAAGGCCGAGACCCGCGACATCGGTCCCAACGACTTCCACGGCGGCAGCGGCCCGGTGAGCGTCACCACGCCCAAGGCCGGCAACAACCCGTTGTTCCATGCGATGGTGGACGCCGGCGTGCAGGCCGGTTATCCACGTACCGAAGATCTCAACGGCTACCAGCAGGAAGGCTTCGGTCCGATGGACCGCACCGTCACTCCGCAGGGCCGTCGCGCCAGCACCGCGCGCGGCTACCTGGACCAGGCCCGCGAGCGGCCGAACCTGACCATCGTCACCCACGCCCTGACCGACCGCATCCTGTTCAGCGGCAAGCGCGCCATCGGGGCGACCTATCTGCACGGCGATGACAACGCCCTGAAGGAAGTCCGCGCCCGTCGCGAAGTGCTGGTGTGCTCGGGGGCCATCGCTTCTCCGCAACTGCTGCAGCGCTCCGGCGTCGGCCCATCCGCGCTGCTGCGCGACCTGGGTATCGAGGTGGTGCATGACCTGCCCGGCGTCGGCCAGAACCTGCAGGACCACCTGGAGATGTACCTGCAGTACGCCTGCAAGCAGCCAGTCTCGCTGTACCCGGCGCTGCAATGGTGGAACCAGCCGCAGATCGGTGCCGAGTGGATGTTCCTCGGCACCGGCCTGGGGGCGAGCAACCAGTTCGAGGCGGGTGGCTTCATCCGCACACGGCCGGAGTTCGAGTGGCCGAACATCCAGTACCACTTCCTGCCGGTGGCGATTAACTACAACGGCAGCAACGCGGTGAAGGAGCATGGCTTCCAGGCCCACGTGGGCTCCATGCGTTCGCCCAGTCGCGGCCGCATCAACCTGACGTCCCGTGATCCGCGCAAGCACCCGAGCATCCTGTTCAACTACATGTCCACCGAACAGGACTGGCAGGAGTTTCGCGATGCGATCCGCGTCACCCGCGAGATCATGAACCAGCCGGCGCTCGACCCCTTCCGTGGCCGCGAGCTCAGCCCGGGCCTGGACAAGCACAGCGATGCCGACCTGGATGCCTTCGTGCGTGAACATGCGGAAACCGCCTTCCACCCCTCCTGCTCCTGCAAGATGGGCGAGGACGACATGGCGGTGGTCGATGGCGAAGGCCGTGTACACGGGATGCAGGGGCTGCGCGTGGTCGATGCCTCAATCATGCCGCTGATCATTACCGGCAACCTCAACGCCACCACCATCATGATGGCCGAGAAGATCGCCGATAAGGTCCGTGGCCGCGAGGCGCTGCCCCGCAGCACCGCCGACTACTACAAGGCCAATGGTGCTCCGGTACGCGGAAAATCACTGCGCTGATTCCGAAGCGCAAAGACGAAAACGCCGGCAATAGCCGGCGTTTCAGTTTTCAACCACGACGCGGTGGAACCGGGCGGGTACGGCCACTGCCGTCGATAGCGACGAAGACGAATACCGCCTCGGTGACCTTGCGCCATTCGCTGGACAGCGGATCGTCGCTCCAGACCTCGACCAGCATGCGGATCGAACTGCGGCCGACTTCCAGCGATTGCGTATAGAAGGAGAGCTGCGCGCCAACGGCGACCGGGACCAGGAAGGCCATGCGGTCAATCGCCACGGTAGCGACGCGGCCGCCGGCGATGCGGCTGGCCATTGCGGTACCGGCGAGATCCATCTGTGCTACCAGCCAACCACCGAAGATGTCGCCGAAGCCGTTGGTCTCGCGCGGCAGGGCCGTAATCTGCAGGGCAAGGTCACCCTGCGGGATGGGATCTTCTTGTTCGAGCTCGATCATAGTTCAGGGCCTCTTGCCCCCGGCGTTCTCATGGTGAGGTTGTGGAAAAACTCTCCCAAGACACCTGTCGGCGCAAGGCCTTGGGACAGCTTTTGATCGGCCTGGCTGCATTATATAGAGCAAGAACCTCTACGACGACCGTAGGGTTTCGAGTTTGCACCGGGCCGGGCATGCCTGTGTCGTCTCCGTGCAATTTGCTATGGTTCGGCTCCGGTGGCCCGCTGCCGCCGTCATCTGCCTTGCCTGCCGAGAATAATCACAATGCCTTCTGTGAACGCTCCTGCCGCGCCCGCGTCACGTCCGTTGACCCGCAGCGACTACAAGACCCTGTCCCTGTCTGCTCTGGGTGGCGCCCTGGAATTCTACGACTTCATCATCTTCGTCTTCTTCGCCACCGTGGTCGGCAAGCTGTTCTTCCCTGCCGACATGCCCGAATGGCTGCGCCAGCTGCAGACCTTCGGCCTGTTCGCCGCCGGTTACCTGGCCCGGCCGCTGGGCGGGGTGGTCATGGCCCACTTCGGCGACCTGCTGGGCCGCAAGAAGATGTTCACCCTGAGCATCTTCCTGATGGCGGTGCCCACACTGATCATGGGCCTGCTGCCCACCTATGCGCAGATCGGCATCTGGGCGCCGCTGGCCCTGTTGCTGCTGCGCGTCATCCAGGGCGCCGCCATCGGCGGTGAAGTACCGGGCGCCTGGGTCTTCGTCGCCGAGCACGTTCCGCACCGTCATGTGGGCTATGCCTGCGGCACACTCACCTCGGGTCTGACCGCCGGGATCCTCATCGGTTCGTTGGTGGCAACCCTGATCAACAGCGTTTACAGCGCCGAGGAAGTGCAGGGCTATGCCTGGCGGATTCCCTTCCTGCTGGGCGGCATCTTCGGCCTGTTCTCCGTCTACCTGCGCCGCTGGCTGCACGAGACGCCGGTATTCGCCGAGCTGCAACTGCGCAAGCAACTGGCCGAGGACGTCCCGCTGGGCGTGGTGGTGCGCGAACATCGACCGGCGGTGGTGCTGTCCATGCTGCTGACCTGGGTGCTCTCGGCCGCCATCGTCGTGGTGATCCTGATGACCCCATCGGTACTGCAGACCGTGTACGGTTTCGACGCGGCGACCGCCTTGAGGGCCAATAGCCTGGCCATCGTCTTCCTCAGCGTCGGCTGCATTCTTGCCGGACGCCTGGCGGATCGTTTCGGTGCAGGCCGCACCTTTATATATGGCAGCATCCTGCTGGGCGTCGTCTCCTGGACCTTCTATGCCAGCCTCAAGGTGCATCCGGACTGGCTATTCCCTCTATATGCGGTGACCGGCCTGTGCGTCGGTGTCATCGGCGCAGTGCCCTATGTCATGGTGAATGCCTTCCCACCGGTGGTGCGCTTCACCGGCCTGTCCTTCTCCTACAACCTGGCCTACGCCATCTTCGGTGGCCTGACGCCCATGGTGGTTGCTCTTCTCATGAAGGAAGACCCGCTGGGGCCGGCTTATTATGTAGTGGCGCTGTGCGTGGTTGGCCTGCTGGTGGGTGCCTACCTGTTGCGCCAGGAGCGCAGGTTGGTAGGGCAGGGAATGGCCATAAACTGATCGATCAGACAGTTTTTTGCAGAAAGTTTGAAAAAGTCGTTGACGGGTCGTTTCAAGTCCCTATAATGCGCACCA
>NZ_JBTVPY010000030.1:0-78621 GCF_054720805.1 Pseudomonas sp. MT3 | reverse complement strand
GGACGAAGAGGCACCGATCTTCCAGGTCGCCGACTACGGCCTGGTCGCCGACCTGTTCGAAGCCGTACCGGAGCTGGAAAAGGCTGTCTGAGCCCGATCCGCTTGCTGAAGGAACCCGCTCCCGTAGCGGGTTCTTTCATTTCAGGTTCCTGATTTTCCTCGGGAAATGGTCGTTTCGCCGCGCTGATGACCCGCTGGTCACGAATCTTCGCCGATAAGTCCTCGGACGAAGGTGTCTCATCTACAATGCGCGACGTCTCCAGTTCCTGAATGTGTTCAATCGACACCTGGCTACCGAGGTTTTCATGATCATCAAACCGCGCGTGCGTGGCTTCATCTGCGTCACTACCCACCCGACCGGCTGTGAAGCCAACGTCAAGGAACAGATCGAGTACGTCGAGGCGCATGGCCCCATCGCCAACGGTCCGAAGAAGGTCCTGGTCATCGGTTCCTCCACCGGCTACGGCCTGGCCGCGCGCATCAGCGCCGCCTTCGGTGCCGGCGCCGACACCCTGGGCGTGTTCTTCGAGCGCCCCGGCAGCGAGACCAAGGCGGGCACCGCCGGCTGGTACAACTCCGCTGCCTTCGAGAAGTTCGCCAAGGCCAAGGGCCTGTATGCGCGCAGCATCAACGGCGACGCCTTCTCCGACGAGGTGAAGAAGGTCACCATCGAGACCATCAAGCAGGACCTGGGCAAGGTCGACCTGGTGGTCTACAGCCTGGCCGCTCCGCGCCGTACCCATCCGAAGACCGGCGAGGTCTTCAACTCCGTGCTCAAGCCGGTCGGCAAGGCCGTCAACTTCCGTGGCCTGGACACCGACAAGGAAGTGATCAAGGAAAGCGTGATGGAACCGGCTACGCCTGAGGAAATCGCCAACACCGTAGCGGTGATGGGCGGTGAAGACTGGCAGATGTGGATCGACGCCCTGCAGGAAGCCGGTGTGCTGGCCGACGGCGCCAAGACCACCGCCTTCACCTACCTGGGCGAAGAGATCACCCACGACCTGTACTGGAACGGTTCCATCGGCGCCGCCAAGAAGGACCTGGACCAGAAGGTCCTGGGGATTCGCGAGAAACTGGCCGCCACCGGTGGCGACGCCCGTGTTTCCGTGCTCAAGGCCGTGGTCACCCAGGCCAGCTCGGCCATCCCGATGATGCCGCTGTACCTGTCGCTGCTGTTCAAGGTGATGAAGGAGAAGGGCACCCACGAAGGCTGCATCGAGCAGGTCGACGGCCTGTTCCGCGAGAGTCTGTACGGTGCCGAGCCGCACCTGGACGCCGATGGCCGCCTGCGCGCCGACTACAAGGAACTGCAGCCGGACGTGCAGGACACCGTGAAGGACCTGTGGGACAAGGTGACCAACGAGAACCTGTACCAGCTGACCGACTTCGCCGGCTACAAGTCCGAGTTCCTGCGCCTGTTCGGCTTCGAGATCGCCGGCGTGGATTACGAGCAGGACGTCAATCCGGACGTGCAGATCCCCAATCTGATCCAGCTCTGAGGTTGAAGCCCGGCCATTGGTCGGATCTTCGGCTCAAACAGAAACGGCGCCCTGGGCGCCGTTTCTGTTTCTGGGAGCGTTCAGTTGGCCGCGGTGGCCGGTGCCTGGCTCTGTTGAAGGAAGTCCAGATACAGCCGGGCGGTTTCCTCGGGGCGCTCGATCATCGGCACATGGCCGCAATCGCGCAGGATGGCGACGCTGGGCTTCTTCAGCAGCGGCTTCATCACGTCGATGCTGGACACATCCAGCACCCGGTCGCGGTCGCCCCACAACAGCAGGGTCGGCGCGGTGATCTTCGGCAGCTCCGGCTCCAGCGGGATGTAGCGCTCGCGCAGTTGCTGGAAGACCATGTCGTTGAAGGCCTGGCGTTCCAGCGAGCGCTCGGCCAGGTAGTGTTCCAGTCGCGAGGGCAGGGGCGGCCGTTGCACGAACACGAAGTCGAGCAGGGCGGGGAAGTCTTCCACCGAGCGCGGCACCAGCGGGTTGTCCTCGCCCTTGAGCAGGCGCAGGAACAGCTCGCTCTGACGGGGCGCCATGACCCCGGCGTTGTCGAACAGGCCGGCCGACAGCACTTCGTTCGGATGGCGCGCGGCAAGCAGGGCGGCGATGTGCCCGCCCATCGAGTTGCCGACCACGTGGAAACGACCGATGCCCAGTTCACGCATGAAGTCCGCCAGGCGCTCGGCCTGGGTGCCGACGTCGTAGCTGATGTTCGCTGGCCGGCTGCTGTCGCCGAAGCCCGGCAGGTCGACGGCGATGACGTGGTAGCGATCGGTCAGGAAGCGGGCGAAGCGCGGCCAGTTGCTCTTGTCCGCGCCGAATCCGTGGATCAGCAGCACCGTCTGGGCCTTGTCCGGGCCGCCCTCGTAATAGCGGATGTCCAGGTTGTCCACCGACAGGCTGCGTTCGCTCAGGCCCGCGCGGCGGCTCTCGACGAACTGTGCGGTGGCCAGCAGCGTGGAGGGAAAGGTGTAGAGCACTCCCGCCGTGGCGGCGAGCAGCAGGACGAGGAACAGAAGGGCTTTCTTCATGAGAAGTCCTTATTACCAAATCGGGATGGTGTGCATTACGCTAGCATTTTGCAGGTCTAAGCATGACCGTTCTTTCTTCTGGCGAGCGAGACTACCAATGCCCCACTGCTCCACGATGCTGCGTGCAGCGCTTTTGCTGGTGACCCTCTCGGCGTCCCTGAGCGGTTTCGCCGCGGGCAAGTGCGAGCGCCTGGTCGCCACCGGCAATCCGGAGTACCCGCCGTATCTGTGGCGCGACCCGATGAAGCCCGAGCGCCTGATCGGCGCCAATGCCGACCTGCTGGAGCAGATCGGCAAGGCCATCGGCGTGGACATCCGGGTACTCTATACCGGCTCCTGGGCGCGGGCGCAGGAGGAAGCGCGGCTGGGGCGCGTCGATCTGCTCGCCGGCGCTTTCCTCACCCCGGCGCGGCTGGACGTCATGGACTACGTCCATCCCGCCTTCCTGGCCATCGACAGCGTGGTCTGGATGCGCAAGGACGCCGCTATCGCCTATACGGGCCGGGAAGACCTGCGCGGCCTGAAGGGCGGCACCCTGGTCAACAATAGCTTCGGTGCGGACTTCGATACCTTCGCCAGGCAGCAACTGACCCTGGAGGAGGTGCCCAGCCTGACCCAGGCCTTCCAGAAGCTGCTGCTCAAGCGCTCCGATTATGTGATCTACGAGCACTATCCCGGCCTGGCGCTGGCCGATACCCTCGGCATGGCGGATGACCTGCAGCCGCTGGAACCGCCGATCTCCAGCGAGGGTCTGTACCTGACCCTGGCACACAACTCGGCCTGCAACGACCCGTGGCTGCGCGGACAACTGGCAAAAAAAATGACAGAATTGACGGCCGCCGGAGTCCCGCAGCGCCTGCTGCAGGACAACCTGGCCCGCTGGAAGGGGCAGCAGTTGCAGCCCACCGGCACTCCCACCCAGTAGGACAACAGATTTCGTGATCAATCGACGGATGATGGCCGCCGGTCTGGCTCTTTTTGCCCTGGCCGGTTGTGCAACGAACGACCCTGCACCCACCGAGCAGATGCGTCTCACCGAGCAGGCGCTGGAACAGGCCAAGGCCGTGGGTGCGACGGATGACGTGGCCGAGTTCAAGCTCGCCGAGGACAAGTACCAGGCTGCCAAGGGCGCCCTGGCAGTGTCCTCGAACAAGAAAGCGCGGCAGCTCGCCGAGCAGGCCGAGCTCGACGCCCGCCTCGCCGAGGCCAAGGAACTGACGCGCAAGAGCGCGGATCAGTTGGCCGAGCAGGGCAAGAGTATCAATCGCCTGCGCAAACAGTTGGGGGAAGCACAATGACTTCGCTGCAACTGTTGCGTCTCGTATCGCTGGGTTCTGTCGTGGCCCTGGCCGGCTGTGCCAATAGCCAACTGAGCGAGAAGTCCCTGGAGCAGGCGCGCGTGCAGTTCCAGGCCGTGAAGGAAGACTCCGCGGTGCTGCGCAGCGCGCCCAAGGACGTGATCCGCGCCGGCGAGTCGCTGGCGCGCGCCGAGCGTCTGTCCAACTACTGGGGCAGCAGCGACGATGTGTTGCAGTACTCCTATCTCAGCCAGCGCTACAGCGAAATCGCCCGCGAGCACAGCAACTACGCGCTGAACCAGGAGCGCCTGGCCAAGCAGCAGCTCGAGCGCGAGCGCCTGCAACTGGCCATGCGCGAAGCGCGCCTGCTCAACGTGCGGGAGCAGAACAAGTGGCTGGAACAGCAGATGGTCAGCCTGGCCACCAACGAAACCGAGCGCGGGCTGGTGCTGACCCTCGGCGACGTGCTGTTCGACAGCGGCGAGGCGGACCTCAAGCCGGCCGCCAACCGCACGGTGCTCAAGGTGGTGCAGTTCCTCCAGCTCAACCCGCGCCGGGTGATCCGCATCGAAGGCTATACCGACAGCGATGGCGATCGGCAGCAGAACCTGCAACTGTCCAAGGACCGCGCGCAGGCGGTGGCCGATGCCCTGTCCGACCTGGGTGTCGACGCCAGGCGCATCCAGGTACAGGGCTACGGCGAGGCCTATCCGGTTTCGGACAATGCCTCGTCGCTGGGCCGGGCGCAGAATCGCCGGGTCGAGATTGTCTTCTCGGACGAAAAGGGCCAGTTGGGCGCCGAGCGCTGATCGCGCGTGGCGACATCGGCTGCCAGGCAAGCCCCGGAGCTTCCTGACCTGGGGCATGTCGCATGGGGATCTCGAAATTGTTCGAGGGCGGCGTTGGCGAAAATGAACCCATGCGATCAATCCCCATGTTGGGGAGCCACCAGCGAGAGACGTAAATGCTGTCAGAGAAGAAAACCTTGAACGTGATCGTGGCCGACGCCCAGCCGATGATTGGTTGGGGGCTGGAACATTATCTGGCCGACCACTGCAATGCTCAGGTGAAAGCCTATGTCAGCGACACGGAGAGTTTGCTGACCGCCCTGAACGAATGGACCGATACCGACTTGCTGATCATGGAAATGGCCTTGCCGGGCGAGCGGGGGCGCGATGGCGTACACCTGATCGAATGGCTGCGCCGCCACCATCCCGATGTGCAGATCCTGATCTACTCGCTGCTGGGCGCCCCACTCATGGCGACGTCGGTGGTGAAGTGCGGTGCGCTGGGCTATGTCTGCAAGCGCAGCCCGCTGGGCGTGCTCTCCGAAGCCATGCAGCGCGTGCGCCGTGGCGACACCTTCATCGACCCTACCTTGCGCCAGCCGCGCCACACCGGACGCCCGCTGAGCCCCACCGAGATGGACATCATCCGTCGTCTGGCCCACGGCGCTACCGTTGGCGAGATCGCCGAGCGCACCAACCGCAGCGTCTCGACCATCAGCACCCACAAGCGCAATGCCATGCAGAAGCTCGGCCTGACCAGCGATGCCCAACTGGTCGCCTTCGGTGTGCTGGACTGGCTCGGCGAGATCTGACGCAACAGCCAGTGCTGGTCAGCGGCAACTGTAACGCGCACAATCCCTGTTACTGTTCTGGAACAGTTTTGGCTTTTTAGCTACTGTTTCGGTCCAATGACCGAGGGATGGCCGTCATGACCAATCTGCTTCTGTACCAGCGTATCGCCCAGCAACTGGCGGAAGACATCCGCCGTGGCGTCTACCAGCCGGGTGAGCGCGTGCCGTCCGTGCGCAAGTTGAGCACCCAGCTCAACGTCAGCCACGCCACGGTGCTGCAGGCCTACGCCACCCTCGAGGACCAGGGACTGATCCGCGCGCGGCCGCAGTCCGGCTTCTATGTGCACCGCACGCCGGCGCTGACCGCCTCGACCCCGGACATCGCCCGGGTCGAGCGGCCCGGCCTGGTCACCCGCAGCAGCATCATCAACCAGGTGCTCGCCGAGGCGCGCCGCGAAGGCGTGTTTCCGCTGGGCGCCGCGGTGCCGCACGTGGATTACCTCCCGGTCCGCGCGCTGCACCAGCAGTTGGCCAAGGTCACCCGTTTCTCCAGCCCGCGCGCCTTCAGCTACATGTTCAGCCCCGGCTACGAGCCGCTGCGCCGCCAGGTGGCGATCCGCATGCGCGATGCCGGCGTGGTGGTCGACCCGACCCAGGTGACCATCACCCACGGCTGCGTGGACGCGATCCACATGGCGCTGCGCGTGATGACTCGTCCCGGCGACCTGATCGCCACCGAGTCGCCCAGCTACTACGGTCTGTTGCAGTTGGCCGACATCCTCGGCCTCAAGGTCATCGAGATACCCAGCGACCCGCTCACCGGCATCAGCCTGGAAGCCTTGCAACTGGCCGCCAACCAGTGGCCGATCAAGGCGCTGGTGCTGACCCCGCGCCTGAGCAACCCCCTGGGCGGCACGATTCCCGAGGAGCGCCAGAAGCAACTGCTCAAGCTCACCGCCGAGCACAACATCGGGGTGATCGAGGACGATATCTACGGCGAACTGATGTTCGACCAGGGCCAGACCAAGGCACTCAAGGCCCACGACCGCGACGGCCGTGTGGTGTACTGCTCGAGCTTCTCCAAGACCATTTCCCCCGGCGTGCGTATCGGCTGGATCATCACCGAGCGCTATCAGGAGGAAATCCGCCGTCTGCAGACCTTCACCACCCATTCGGCGTGCACGGTCACCCAGATGGGCGTGGCGGCCTACCTGGAGAACGGCGGCTACGACCGACACCTGCGCTACATCCGTCAGGAATACCGGAAGAACATGACCGCCTACCAGCTGGCGGTACAGCAGTACTTCCCCGAAGGCACGCAGATGACCCGGCCCAAGGGCGGCTTCATCCTCTGGGTCAGCCTGCCGGCCAAGGTCAACACCAAGGAGCTGCACGTGCGTGCGCTGGAGCAGGGCATCAGCATCGCGCCTGGGCTGATCTTCAGTAACACCGAGCAGTTCAACAACTGCCTGCGCCTGACCTGCGGCATCCCTTGGGACCGCGAAGCGGAGCGGGCGATCATGACCCTCGGCATGCTGGCCTGCCAGCTGTGCCAGGAGGGGCTGATCGCGGCCTGATCGGCAATTCGCACCCATGCTGCAGCGTACCTGTAGGAGCGAGCTTGCTCGCGAACAGAGCCGCCCGGCCATATCGATGTTGGGTTGTTCGCGAGCAAGCTCGCTCCTACGAAAAGCTCCAGCTCCAAACCCCGTTAACCCGTTTCTCCGCGCTGCCTCGTCTGAGGAGTTGAATCCCTCCACGAGGCCGCTGCCATGTCGCTTCCCGTTCACTTCCTTCGCCCTGCCGCCCAGGGTTTTGCCATCGGTCTGCTGATCGCCGTCGCCGGCTGCGGTGTTTCCCGCGAGGGCGAGCCGAAGCAGAAAGCCGCTGCAAACACCGATGCCATCCGGGTCGAACCGATGGCCAGGACGGCCAGCCCTCCGCCCGCGCCCCGTCTGGAGGAGAGCGCAAAGGTGCAGCGTGCCGCCGGCTACGTCGCCCAGGCTCCGGTCGCGAGCATCATGCCCGCGCCCATGACGGACATGCAGCAGCCCGCCTATGTGGACGTGCCCCGCGAGCAGTACCAGAACCTGCCGGACAACCCGGTGCACGCCGTGGCCCGGGACCCGGTCTCCACTTTCAGCATCGACGTGGATACCGGCAGCTACGCCAACGTCCGCCGCATCCTCAACGAAGGCCGGCTGCCGCCCAAGGGCGCGGTGCGGCTGGAGGAGATGGTCAACTACTTCCCCTACGACTACGCACTGCCGAGCGAAGGCGCAGCGCCGTTCGGCATCACCACGGAGCTGGCGCCCACGCCGTGGAACCCGAACACCCGCCTGCTGCGCGTCGGCATCAAGGCCTCGGAGCGCCGCGTCGCCGCGCTGCCGCCGGCCAACCTGGTGTTCCTGGTGGACGTCTCCGGCTCCATGGATCGCCGCGAGGGCCTGCCGCTGGTGAAGAGCACCCTGCGGCTGCTGGTGGATCAGTTGCGCGACCAGGACAGGGTGTCCCTGGTGGTCTACGCCGGCGAGTCGCGGGTGGTGCTGGAGCCGACGTCCGGACGTGACAAGGCGACTATCCGCAACGCCATCGAGCAGCTTCAGGCCGGCGGCTCCACGGCCGGCGCCTCGGGCATCGAACTGGCCTACCGGATGGCGCAGAAGGGCTACCTGGACAAGGGCATCAACCGCATCCTGCTGGCCACCGACGGCGACTTCAACGTCGGTGTCAGCGACTTCGAAACGCTCAAGCAGATGGCCGCCGAGAAGCGCCGCGGTGGCGTTTCTCTGACCACCCTCGGCTACGGCGTGGACAACTACAACGAGCAGCTCATGGAGCAACTGGCCGATGCCGGCGACGGCAACTACGCCTACATCGACAACCTGCGCGAGGCGCGCAAGGTGCTGGTGGAACAACTCAGCTCGACCCTCGCGGTAGTGGCCAAGGACGTGAAGATCCAGCTGGAATTCAACCCCGCCCAGGTCAGCGAATACCGTCTGCTCGGCTACGAGAATCGCGCGCTCAAGCGTGAAGATTTCAGCAACGACAAGGTGGACGCCGGCGAGATCGGCGCCGGGCACACGGTCACCGCGCTCTACGAGATAGTCCCGGCGGGCGGCAAGGGCTGGCTGGAACCGCTGCGCTACCAGAACGACACGTCGAAGGGCGCTGCCAAGGGTGACGAGCTGGCCCTGCTGCGGGTGCGCTACAAGGGCCCGCAGGGTGGCGCCAACCAGTTGATCGAGCGGCCGATCCGCGCCGCAGGGCAACGCGCGAACATTGCCCAGGCCAGCGACGACCTGCGCTTCGCCGCCGCGGTGGCAGCCTTCGCCCAGCAGCTGGAGGGTGGCCGCTACACCGGCGCCTTCGACATCGGCGATACTGTGCAACTGGCTCGCGCTGCGCGGGGCGAGGATCGTTTCGGCCTGCGCGCCGAGTTCGTCCAGCTCGCCGAGCTGGCGCAGAGCCTGCAGACCCCGGTACCCGAACAGGCACGGATCGAGTGATGTGAACATACCCCTCAGGGACGACAGTGACGCCGCGCTGCTGCGGCGCTACCGACACGGTGACGCCGAGGCCTTCGCTGAGCTCTACGCTCGCCATCGCCTCGGCCTGTACCGCTTCCTCTGCGGTTTGTGCGGCGATAGCGCACAGGCCGAGGAAGTCTTCCAGGAAACCTGGCTGAGCCTGGTCCGCAGCGACAGCCAACCGGGCGCGGCCAGCTTCAAGACCTGGCTGTACCAGATCGGCCGTAACCGGCTGATCGACCACTGGCGCAAGCAGGGCCGGCACCAGGGGCGCCAGGAGAGCTTCGACGAGCAACTGCACGGCGATGCGCTGCCCGGCGAGGGCGAAGACCCAGAGCGCGAACTGCTGCTGAGCCGCGACCGGCAGCGTCTGCAGGGTGCCCTGGAAGCGCTGCCGGAGGAGCAGCGCGAAGTCTTCCTGTTGCGTGCCCACGGCGACCTGGAACTGAACGAGATTGCCGAGCTGACGCGCGCCCCTGCCGAGACGGTGAAGAGCCGGCTGCGCTACGCGTTGCAGAAACTGCGCCGGTTGCTGTCCGACCCGGCGGCGACCGAGGAGGTGAGCCCATGAACCGCGATCCGCACGAGCAGGAACTGCTCGAGCACTACCGCCGGCACAGCGACGAGCAGCCGTCGGCGCAGCTGGACGCGCGCATCCTGGCCGCCGCTCGCGCTGGCGTGCGGGAGCGCAGGCCCAGCTTCGCCGAGCGCCTGCGTCACTGGCTGCTGGGAACCGGCAGCCGCCAGCGCTGGGGCGTCGCCGTGGCGGGTCTGGCGACCCTGGGGATCGGCCTGAGCCTGACCTTGCGTACCTTCGAGGAGGCGCCCGAACGATTCGATACCCCCGTCGCTCCGGCCCTGCTGAGTGCGGCGCCGCCGGCGCCCGCCGCGCCGGCGGAAGCCAAGCGCAAGGCCGAGTCCGTCGCTCGCGGTATCGCCAACTCGCAGTACGCGGCACCGCCTGCGGCGAAGGCCTCCGGCACGTTGGCGGAAGAGGCTGCGCCTGCCGCCCTGATGGCCGATGCCGTGGCGCCGGAAGAGCCCCGGGCCAGCCTGCTGCGCCTGCGCGTGCTGCAGGAACAGGGGCGGGAGAGTGATGCTCGCGAGCTGCGCCAGTCCCTGCAGCGACAGTTCCCGAAGCTGGACATCGACGCCGCGTTGCGGGCTCTGCCGGCCAAGCCTTGACCGATGACAGGCCGCCGCAGGGCGGCCTCTGACAGACTCTCTGGTAACGGTAAAGGCTTGTGATAACTGGCCTCTTGCCATAGCGCTCGACTCGCGCCAGCATGGCGCGTTTTTTCCTGCCGGCCCGATCATGACGCCCAGCCGAATCCTTCTTGCCGCCTGCCTGACGCTTCTGCTCGCCGCCTGTGGCGATGAGCACCAGGACAAGGCGCCGAGCCCGTCGCACGGGCAGTCCGCAGGGACGCCAGCCACCGCGCCCGCAGCGAAACCGACTGCCGAACGGCCGCGCGAATCGGAAGCCGCGCCAGCGGCGGCCGAGGCGGTGGCATCTAGCAAGGCGCCGGCCGTCGAAGCGGCGAACCGGCACGAAGCGAAAGCGTTTGCCAAGCACGAAACCAAGGCAGACTCCAAGGCGAGAACTGCGAAGAAGCCGGCGGTCGACCCCGCCGTCAGGCGGCCGCTACCGCCGGTACAGTTGGACCTGCACCTGCCCAGGGATCTGGTGCATCAGTTGCAACCCGACAAACCGGTGCCGGAACTAGAAGAGAAGCCTATCCTGCCGCCGATGTTCGCTGAGAAGACCGGCCAGAGCCCGTTCGAAGTGGGTGCCCGGCTGATCCAGCGTGAACGCAACGAGCGCGAGACCGACGACGACAGCTGGCACTCGGATATCCGTGGCGCGGAGTTGCAGTTCCAGTTCCGTAACTGATCTTTTTGTAGGAGCGAGCTTGCTCGCGAACCGCACTCCGCCAGTACTCAGTGCGGGCGGCGAAGCTGATCGCGGATAAATCCGCTCCTACGAAAAGCTATTCCGCACGCCAGGAGCGTAGGACGTATAACGTCGACGTTATACGCCGTTTGACCTTGGTCTCCGGGTGCTCCGGACTCAGCCTTGGCATCCGTGACAGGTTATGGCGCAACGGCGTACAACCGCGAACGGATGTACGCCCTACGCTCAGAAGCGGTGTTCGCCGCGCCGGATCGCCTCGAACAGGCCGCCGTCCAGCGCCCGGTAGCCGCTCTCGCCAGGCAGCCGGACGAACAGGGCTTCGCTCACCTGCTCCGGGTCGTAGGCGCTGCGCTTGAGGTCGGTCTTCTTGTACTTGAAGGTCCCGGTAGTCTCCACCTGGGCGAGCAGGCGCAGGAACAGCGGCACGGCGTAGGCCGGCAGCTCGCGGTCCAGGTGTTCGGCCAGTTGTGCGCCATCCAGGCTGGCGCCGTCGCGCAGGCGCAGCGCGGCCATCCCGCAGCGGCCGTTGGTGCCGGGAATCTCCACGCCGTAGACCACTGCGTCTTCCACGACCGGGAAGGCGCCCAGGGCGTTTTCCACCTCGGTGGTCGAGACGTTCTCGCCCTTCCAGCGGAAGGTGTCGCCCAGGCGGTCGACGAACTGGGTGTGCTTGAAGCCGATGTCGCGCATCAGGTCGCCGGTGTTGAACCAGGCGTCGCCCTTCTTGAACACGTCACGGAAGATCGCCGCCTCGCTCTTGGACGGATCGGTGTAGCCGTCGAACGGCCACTTGTCGCTGATCTCGCTGATCAACAGGCCGGCCTCGCCCTTGTCGACCTTCTCCATGAAGCCCTTGGCGCCGCGCACCGGTTGGTCGTTCTCCAGGTCGTAGCGGACGATGGCGTAGGTGGCGGGGGAGAAGCCCACGGTATTGTCGAAGTTGAACACGTTGGTGAAGCCGATGTTGCCCTCGCTGGAGGCGTAGAACTCGGTGATCCGCTCAATGCCGAAGCGCGCCTTGAACTCGTTCCAGATCGACGGGCGCAGGCCATTGCCGATCATGCAGGTCAGGCTGTTGCCGCGTTCCTCGGCGCATTCGGGCTGGTTGAGCAGGTAGCGGCAGAGCTCGCCGATGTAGCCGAAGCAGGTCGCCTGGTAGGTCTGCACGTCCTTCCAGAAGGCGCTGGCGGAGAACCGGCGGCGCAGGGCGATGGCCGCACCGCCGGCCAGCGCCGCGCTCCAGCACACGGTGACGGCGTTGTTGTGGTAGCAGGGCAGGGTCAGGTAGAGCACGTCATTGCTGCTCAGCCCCAGGCCCGAATGGCCGAAGCCGCCGTAGGCCTTGATCCACTTGCCGTGGCTCATGATCGAGGCTTTCGGCAGGCCGGTGGTGCCGGAGGTGTAGATGTAGAAGCAGGCGTCCTTCAGGCGTACCTGGGCGGTTTCCGCCAGGTTGGTCGAGTTCTGCTCCTGGGCCATGCGCATCAGGTTGTGCCAGCCCAGCGGAGGCTGGCTGGGTTCGCTCAGGGTGTCGCCATCGGCCACCCAGTAGCAGCGTCCGCCGCTGTTTTCGAGCACCGGGCGGACGTCTTCGAAGGCTTCGCGCAATTCCTCGCCGACCACGAAGTGGCTGGGCTTGACCAGGTTGAGGCTGTGGCTGAGCACCTGGCCGCGCTGGGTGGTGTTGACCAGCGCGCCGATGGCGCCGAGCTTGGCCAGGGCGGCCAGCACCACCATCAGTTCGGCGCGGTTCTCCAGCATCACCGCCACCACGCTGCCGTGGCCCACGCCTTCGGCCAGGAAGGCTCGCGCCAGGCGGTTGGCCCAGCCGTTGAAGAGCGCGTAGGACAGGCGTCGGCGTTCGTCGATCAGCGCCGGGCTGTCCGGGTACAGGCGCGCGGCGCGCTCCAGGGCCCAGCCCAGGGAAAGGTTCTTCTCGCGATTGCGGATGCCGGTGTAGTACAGCCCGCGCAGCATGCGCGGCACGCGGCCGAGGGTGGCCGGCAGGTGGGCGAGGAAACGGGTCGGAGTGATCAGGTCGGCGTGGGTCATGGCTCTCGCGCTTTGTCATTGTTCTGCGGGAACTGGCGTCCCACCACTCTAGGAGGTCTTCGCGCACCGGGGCTATGACCCTGACGCGCGGCGTATCGGGCAGTTCGGCAAATGGCGCCGTGGACGGAGGCGAACGCCGACGCCCGGTCCGCAGGATGAGGGCGCGGAGCGATACCCAGGCCTCGATCGATGGGTATCGCAGGCTCCACCCATCCTGCGGGCGGCGAGGTTGTACTTTGAGCGCCGAGCGGCGGGGCGTCAGTCGAGGAACAGGTCCGGCACCAGCGAGCCGCCGTTCGGGTCGTAGCGGTACTGCTCGAAGTCGGTCTGGCCCTGCTCGCGCAGGATCTCCTCGTCGATCAGCAGGCGCCCGCTGATGCTGCGGCCTTGGCTTGCGAGGATGGCGTAGGCCGCGTCGGCCATGATGGCTGGCGTACGTGCCCGCTTGAAGGCGTCGCGGCTGCCCAGTTCGAACTCGATGGCGGCAGTGGCGATCATGGTCTTCGGCCACAGGGCGTTGACGCTGATGCCGTACTTCTTGAACTCCTCGTGCATGCCCAGGGTGAGCATGCTCATGCCGTACTTGGTGACGGTATAGGGGCCGTGCTGGGCGAACCACTTGCCGGCCAGGTTGATCGGCGGCGACAGGCTGAGGATGTGGCCCTGGCTCTGCTTCAGGTAGGGCAGCGCCGCCTGGCTGCAGACCATCACGGCGCGGGTGTTGATCTGGTACATCAGGTCGAAGCGCTTGGGCTCCAGGCGCTCCACGCCCACCAGCTTGATGGCGCCGGCGTTGTTCACCAGCGCATCGATGCCGCCGAAATGTTCGGCGGCGCGGCTCATGGCCTCGCGCACGGCATTTTCGTCGCGCACGTCCAGTTGCAGGGCCAGGGCCTTGCCGCCGGCGGCCTCGACTTCCGCGGCGACGCTGAAGATGGTGCCTTCAAGCTTCGGGTGGGGCTCGGCGCTCTTGGCGGCGATGACGATGTTGGCGCCGTCGCGCGCCGCGCGCAGGGCGATCTCGCGGCCGATGCCACGGCTGGCGCCGGTGATGAAGAGGGTTTTGCCGGAAAGGGACATGGTTGGGGCTCCGTGTTCTTGTGGTCTTGTTCTGACGGAATCGCTGGTTGGGGGCTCTTGTAGGAGCGAGCTTGCTCGCGAACCCGAGCCCCGCAGCGGGGGCTGTTCGCGAGCGAGCTCGCTCCTACGGAAAGCGAAAAATCGAACGCGTTTCAGGCTTCCGCGGCCTCCACTTCCACCAGCAACTGCCGGGATTTCACCTGCTCGCCCTTGCTCACCTGCACGCGGCGGATCACGCCGTCGACGCCGGCCTTGAGCGGGTGCTCCATCTTCATCGCTTCCAGCACCAGCAGCAATTGGCCCTTGCTGACCCGCGTGCCCTCGGCCACCAGCACGTCGACGATGGCGCCATCCATCGGCGCCTTCACCGTGCCGGAGCCCGCGCCCGCAGTGGCGCCGGCCGGCTCGTGGGTGACGTCCAGCAGCTCCAGGTTGCCGTCTGCGCCGTACAGCCACAGGCGCGCGCCGTCCCGGTGGAAGGGCAGGCGACGGCGGATACCGTCGATTTCGATGAGCGCGTCGCCGCCGTCCTCGCCGAGCAGGCGCAAAGCGACCTCGTGCTCGCCGATGCGTGTCAGCAGCGCCGGCTGGGTGCCGTGCTGGCGGACTTCCAGTTCGACGACGAATTTCTCCTCACCGTGCTTGAGGACGAACTGCCACGGCGCGCTGCCCGCGCTGCGCCAGCCGGAGAGACCGGGCTGGTGCGCGCGGCCGCTCGCCGAAGCCTGGTAGAGCAGGGCGGCGGCGCAGGCCAGTTCCAGCGCCTGCGGCTGGCGCGGGGTCAGGCTCGGGTCGCCGGCGAACTGCTCGCCGATGAACGCGGTAGTGGCTTTGCCGGCGGCGAATTCCGGGTGCTTGAGCAGGTTGGCGAGGAAGCGCTGGTTGCCGGTCACGCCCAGCAGCACGCAGTCCTCCACGGCGCGCACCAGCTTGCGCCGGGCCTCGTCGCGGGTGGCGCCGTAGGCGATGACCTTGGCCAGCATCGGGTCGTAGAACGGCGTCACCGGCTGGCCTTCGCGCAGGCCGTGGTCGATACGGATGCCGTCCAGTTGCGGTGGCGTCCAGCGCAGCACCTGACCGGTCTGCGGGAGGAAGCCGCCACCTGCGTCCTCGGCGTACAGGCGAACCTCGATGGCATGGCCCTTGAGCTGGATCTGTTCCTGCGTCAGCGGCAGCGGATGGCCTTCGGCGACGCGGATCTGCCAGGCCACCAGGTCCTGGCCGGTGACCAGTTCGGTGACCGGGTGCTCCACCTGCAGGCGGGTGTTCATCTCCAGGAAGTAGAAGTCGCCGCCGGCGTCCAGCAGGAACTCCACGGTGCCGGCGCCGAGGTAATTCACCGACGCGGCAGCCTTCACGGCGGCGTTGCCCATCGCCGCACGCAGCTCCTCGGTGAGCACGGGGCAGGGCGCTTCCTCTATGACCTTCTGGTGGCGGCGTTGCACCGAGCAGTCGCGCTCGCCGAGGTAGACGATGTTGCCGTGGCTGTCACCGAACACCTGGATTTCCACATGGCGCGGCTGCACCACGGCTTTCTCCAGGATCAGCTCGCCGCTGCCGAAGGCGTTCTGCGCTTCCGAGCGCGCGGTGCGCAACTGTTCGGCGAGGTCTTCGCTGCGGGTGACCAGGCGCATGCCGCGCCCGCCGCCGCCGGCGCTGGCCTTGATCATCAGTGGGTAGCCGATGCGCTGCGCTTCGCGGGTGAGCGTGGCGTCGTCCTGCTCCGCGCCTTCGTAGCCGGGGATGCACGGCACGCCGGCTTCGAGCATGGCGATCTTCGACAGGCGCTTGCTGCCCATCAGGTGGATGGCTTCGACGCCGGGGCCGATGAAGACAATGCCGGCGGCCTGGCAGGCGCGGGCGAAGTCGGCGTTTTCCGAGAGGAAGCCGTAGCCGGGGTGGACCGCGCCGGCGCCGGTGCGTTTCGCCGCGTCGAGAATCGCTTCCGGCTTCAGGTAGGACTGGCCCACGGGCGCCGGGCCGATGCACACGGACTCGTCGGCCAGTTGCACGTGGCGGGCGTTGGCGTCGGCCTCGCTATACACGGCCACGGTGCGGTAGCCCAGGTCGTGGGCGGTGCGGATCACCCGGCAGGCGATCTCGCCGCGGTTGGCGATGAGGATCTTGTCGAAGCTGGGCATGACGGTTTCCTCGGGGCTACTGCGCCCAGTTCGGTTTGCGTTTCTGCACGAAGGCGAGGGTGCCTTCGGCGCCTTCCGCGCCGGTCACCGCAGCGGCGAACTGGTGCGCGGCGGCGTCCAGCAACGGGCCGAGGGCTTCGCTTTCGGTGGCCAGCAGCAGCGTCTTGGTGGCGGCGTTGGCGCCGGGGGCGCAGCGGCGGACCTGTTCCAGGCTTTCCGCCAGTTGCCGGTCGAGGCTGTCGGCAGTGTCGGCGCACAGGTGCACCAGGCCCAGGCGCAGCGCCTCGCGGCCATCGAAGCGGGCGGCGGTGAGGGCCAGGCGGCGGGCCTGGGTCAGGCCGATGCGTTTCACCACGAAGGGCGCGATCTGCGCCGGCAGGATGCCGAGGCTGGTTTCCGGCAGGCCAAACTGCGCATCCACCGCCGCGATGGCGATGTCGGAGACGCAGGCCAGGCCGAAGCCGCCGCCGAGCACCGCGCCTTCCAGCACGGCGACCAGCACCTGGGGCTGTGCCTGGGTTTCCTCCAGCAGGCCGCCGAACGCGCGGTTCAGCGCGGCGTGGGCATCGGGGCCGGCGGCGCGGGCGCTGGCCATGTCCTTGATGTCACCGCCGGCGCAGAAGTGCCCGCCGGCGCCGCGCAGGACAATGGCGCGCACGGCACGGTCGTCGTGCACGGCGGCGAGCACCGCACGCAGTTCGCCGACCATCGCCAGGCTCATGGCGTTGCGGCTGTCCGGACGGTTCAGGGTGACGTGCAGCACGCCGCCGTCACGTTCCAGCAGCAGGGTTTCGCAGTTCGGCAATTGGCTCATGCCGGGTTCCTCGTCAATTCTGTGTCAGCGGGCTTTTCGTAGGAGCGAGCTTGCTCGCGAACCGCATGACACCCAGGTGCCAAGCGAAACTCCGTTCGCGAGCAAGCTCGCTCCTACAACGGCCAAGCAAAGGCTCTTAGCCCTTCTTCTTGCCCGGCAGGGTGCCCATCAGCTTGCAGATGATGCCCAGCATGATTTCGTCCGCGCCGCCGCCGATGGAAACCAGGCGGGTGTCGCGGTAGGCCCGTGCGATCGGGTTTTCCCACATGAAGCCCTGGCCGCCCCAGTACTGCAGGCAGGCGTCGGTGACCTCGCGGGCCAGGCGGCCGACCTTGAGCTTGGCCATTGAGGCCAGGCGGGTGACGTCCTTGCCGCGGATGTACTGCTCGGTGGCCTGGTAGGTGAGGGCGCGCAGGCACTCGATCTCGGTCATCAGCTCGGCCATGCGGAAGTGGATGACCTGGTTGTCGATCAGCGCCTGGCCGAAGGTCTTGCGCTCCTTGCAGTAGTCGATGGTGGCGTTGACGCAATACTCCATGCCCTTGATTCCGCTGGCCGCGCCGAACAGGCGTTCCTCCTGGAACTGCAGCATCTGCATCATGAAGCCCGCGCCCTCGGCGCCGATGCGGTTGCGCTGCGGGACGCGCACGTCGTCGAAGAACACCTGGGCGGTCTCCGAGCTGCGCATGCCGAGCTTGTCCAGGTGCGGGCTGACGCTGATGCCCTTGGACTTCATCGGCACCATGATCAGCGACTTGTTGACGTGGGGCTTGTCGTCGGAGGTGTTGGCCAGCAGGCAGATGAAGTCGGCTGACGGCGAGTTGGTGATCCACATCTTGCTGCCGTTGATGACGTAGTCGTCGCCATCCTTGCGCGCGGTGGTCTTCAGGCCCGCCACGTCGGAGCCGGCGCCGACTTCGGAGACGCCGATGCAGCCGACCATCTCGCCGGCGATCGCCGGGCGGAGGAACTCCTCGCGCAGCTCGTCGGAACCGAAGCGCGCCAGGGCCGGGGTGCACATGTCGGTCTGCACGCCCAGGGCCATCGGCACGCCGCCGCAATGGATGGTGCCGAACTCCTCGGCGGCGACCACCGAGTAGCTGTAGTCCAGGCCCATGCCGCCGAATTTCTCCGGCTTGGAGATACCCAGCAGGCCCAGGTCGCCGGCCTTCTTGAAGACTTCATGGATCGGGAAGCGACCGGCCTTTTCCCATTCGTCGACGTAAGGGTTGATTTCCTTCTCGACGAAGTTGCGTACGGTGCGGCGGAGTTCTTCGTGTTCCTGGGTGAAGATCATTTCTTGTTCTCCGTGGGATCTTTCAAGTCAGGTAGGGCGAATAAAGCGGAACGCTTTATCCGCCGGCCTGGCGGATGACGCCCGAGGCGTCATGCGCCCTACGTTCAGAATCGTGAAACGCCGAAACTGTTGTTCTTCAGCGGCCGCACGGCCGCCTCCGCGCAGATGTCCAGCAGGTAGCCGAGCAGCGCGCGGGTGTCGCGCGGGTCGATCAGCCCGTCGTCCCACAGGCTCGCCGTGCCGTAGAGCGCGGTGGACTGGGCGTCGAGCTTCTGCGCGGTCATCTGTTCGAGCATGTCGAGCATCTTCGGGTCGGGCTCCTTGCCCTCCTTGGCGTGCTTCTCCTCGGTGACGATGCGCAGCACCTTCCCGGCCTGGGCGCCGCCCATTACGGCGGTGCGGCTGTTGGGCCAGGCGAAGATGAAGCGCGGATCCAGCCCGCGGCCGCACATGGCGTAGTTGCCGGCCCCGTAGGAGCCGCCGACGACCAGGGTGAGCTTGGGCACCGTGGCGTTGGCCACTGCCTGGATCATCTTCGAGCCGTGCTTGATCACGCCCAGGCGCTCGGATTCGGTGCCGACCATGAAGCCGGTGGTGTTGTGCAGGAACAGGATCGGCGTGTTGCTCTGCTCGCACAGCTGGATGAACTGCGCCGCCTTGGCCGCGCCCTGCGGGGTGATCGGGCCGTTGTTGCCGATCAGGCCGCAGGCGTGGCCTTCGATGTGCAGGTGACCGCAGACGGTCTGGCTGTCGAACTCGTTCTTGAAGTCGAGGAAGCGCGAGCCGTCGGCGATGCGCGCAATGATTTCGCGCACGTCATAGGGCTTCTTCGGGTCCGCCGGGACTACGCCGAGCAACTCCTCGGCCGGGTGCAGCGGGGCATCCCATGCCTGCTTCGGACGCGCCGGCAGCTGCGCATTCCACGGCAGCGCGGCGAGGATTTCGCGGGCCAGGCGCACGCCGTCGGCGTCGTTCTCCGCCAGGTACTCGGCAGTGCCGGCGACCTGGGCGTGCAGTTCGGCGCCACCAAGGTCTTCATCGGTGGCGATTTCGCCAGTGGCGGCCTTGAGCAGCGGCGGGCCGGCGAGGAACATCTTGGCCTTGCCGCGCACCACCACCACGTAGTCCGACAGCCCCGGCTGGTAGGCGCCGCCGGCGGTGGACGAGCCGTGCACCACGGTGACCTGCGGAATGCCCATCGCCGACATGCGTGCCTGGTTGGCGAAGCCGCGCGCACCTTCGACGAAGATGTCCGCCGCGTAGTTCAGGTTGGCGCCGCCGCTCTCGGTCAGCGCCACCACCGGCAGCTTGTTCTCGAAGGCGATCTGCTGCAGGCGCAGGGTCTTCTTCAGCCCGGTGGGGGAGATGGTGCCGCCCTTGATCGCGCTGTTGCTGGCGGTCACCAGGCAGCGCACCCCGGCGATGTAGCCGATGCCGGAGATGATGCCGCCGCCGGCCTGGGTGCCGTCCTTGTCGTCGTGCAACTTGTAGCCGGCCAGCGAGGAAAGTTCGAGGAACGGCGCGCCGGCGTCCAGCAGCAGGTTCAGGCGTTCGCGCGGCAGCAACTGGCCGCGCTTGTCGAACTTCGGCTTGGCCTCGGCGGCCTTGTCCAGCACCTTCTGTTCGACCTCGCGGAAGCCTGCCACGGCGGCCAGCATGGCCTCGCGGTTGCGGGCGAAGTCTTCGCCCTGGACATCGATTTCCGACTGGATCACCGGCATGGCTTACTCCTGGTCCTTGAGGACGTCCGGCAGGAAGGCACGGTGGAAGCCATTGTAGGAACGGCTCTGCCCCGGCTTGCCCTTCACCAGCGGGAAGGCGCGGCTGCCCTGGCTGGCGGCGCCGTCGATGCGGATGGTGTTGCCGCTGATGAAGGCGGCCCCGGGGGAGAGCAGGAAGACGATGGCGGCGGAGACTTCCGACTCGGTGCCGATGCGCTTGAGCGGCACGTGCTCGCGCAGGGTCGGGATCACTGCCTTGAACGCGCCTTCGTAGGTGTCCATGCCGCTGGAAGCGATCCAGCCCGGCGCCACGGCGTTGACCCGCACGCCGGCGTGGCCCCACTCGATGGCGGCGGTCTTGGTGAAGTTCTCCATGCCGGCGCGGGCGGCGCCGGAGTGGCCCATGCCGGGCATGCCGCCCCACATGTCGGCGAGCATGTTGACGATGCTGCCGCCGGTCTTGCTCAGGCTCTGGTTGAACACTTCGCGGGCCATCAGGAAGCCGCCCACCAGGTTGGTGCGCACCACGGCTTCGAAACCCTTGAGGTTGATCGAAGCCAGCGGCGCGGGGTACTGGCCGCCGGCGTTGTTGACCAGGTGATGGATCGGCCCGCGCTCGGCGATGACCTGCGCCACCAGAGCCTTCACCGCTTCCTCGTCGCGGATGTCGCAGCTGTGCCAGCTGGCGCTGCCGCCGTCTTCGATGATTTCGCCGGCGGTCTTCTCCAGCTTCTCCGCCTTGCGCCCGACCAGCACCACGTGGGCGCCGAGGGCCGCCAGTTCATGGGCGGTGCAGCGGCCGATGCCGCTGCCGCCGCCGGTGACGATGATGGTCTGGCCGTCGAACAGGCCGGGTTTGAAGGTCGAGTCGTAGCTCATTGTCGTTTTCGTCCTGCTCAATCGTTCTTTGTACGGGCTCTTCGTAGGAGCGAGCTTGCTCGCGAACAGGCTTCGCTGAGGGGCTGGGTTCGCGAGCAAGCTCGCTCCTACAGGTTCAGTTCGTCGGCGATGTGCTGCGGCACCGCCACCGGGAATTCCAGCAGTTGCTGGGCGAAGGCCTTGCCCTGCGGATCGATGCGCAGGCTGGCGACGCCGCCGCCGCCCAGGGCGTTCTCCAGCAGGAAGTTCAGGCTGTGGCTGCCCGGCAGGTGCCAGCGGCTGACGCGGCCAACCTGCGGGTCGAGCACGTGCTGCATCCATTCGGCCACCGCGCCTTCGCTCAGCGCCTCGGCGATCCACGGCAGGTACTCGGGCTTGCGCGCCATCACGCCGATGTTGCTGTGATTGCCCTTGTCGCCGGAGCGCGCCACGGCCAGCTTCACCAGCGCCACGCTAGCCTGGGCCGGGCCTTTCATCGTGGCGACCGGGAGGTCATCGCCCAGCGCTGCCGGGTCGAAGCCATCGATCTTCGGCAGGACAACCGGCTGGCGCTGGCCATCGATCTCCACGGCCAGCTCGCAGGCGTCCTTGTCGATCAGGAAGGAGAACAGGCGGATCACCGGGTACACGGTGGGGCGGCCGCCGACGATGCCGGTCAGGCCCGGTGCCATGCCGGTGGCGGCCTGGGCGATCTCGCGGGAGAACAGCGCCAGGGCTTCCTTGCGGCTGTGGCGCACGGCGAGCTTTACCACGATCTCGCGGTTGTCCGAGCGGCGCCCGTGCGGGCCGTAGGTGGCCTCGCTGCCGAGCAGTTCGATGCTCACTTCGCGGTACGGGCCCCAGCCGCGTTCCATGAGGATTTCCTCGGTCTTGGCGATGATCGCCTGGCTGACCCGCTCGGCCTTCTTCACCGCGTCGATACCGGCGATCAGGCAACTGGCGGTGCAGCGGAAACCGTCCGGGTAGGTGGCGCTGACCTTGTATTGGCCGGTCGGCGGCAGGCCGCGCGCGCCGCTGATGGCCACGCGGTTGTCGCCCACCTGGGCGAGCTTGACCTGGGTGAAGTCGCAGACCACGTCGGGCAGCAGGTAGGCGCGCGGGTCGCCGATCTCGTAGAGCATCTGCTCGCCCACCGACAGCGGCGTCACCAGCCCGCCGGTGCCTTGCGGCTTGGTCACCACGAACTCGCCGCTGGCCTGCACTTCGACAAGCGGGAAGCCGATGTGCTCATAGTCCGGCACGCTTTCCCAGTCGGTGAAGTTGCCGCCGGTGCACTGCGCGCCGCATTCGATGATGTGCCCGGCCAGCGCGGCCTGGGCCAGCTTGTCGTAGTCGTTCCAGGCCCAGCCGAATTCGTGCACCAGGGCGGCGCTGACCACCGCGCTGTCCACCACGCGGCCGGTGATGACGATATCGGCACCGGCCTTAAGCGCTTCGACTATGCCGGAGGCGCCGAGGTAGGCGTTGACCGAGACGCACATCGGCGGCATCGGCGCGCCTGAGAACATCTCGCGGGTGCCGGCTTTGGCCAGTTCGCCCAGGCGCGGTTGCAGGTTGTCGCCGTGTACCACGGCGATCTTCAGCGCCACGCCGGCTTTCTCGCAGGCGACGGCCAGGGCGCTGGCGCAGGCCTGCGGGTTCACCCCGCCGGCATTGCTGATCACGCGGATCTTTTTCGCCGCGATGTCGCCCAGCAGGGGTGTCATCACTTCGACGAAATCGGTGGCGTAGCCTGCCTCGGGGTTCTTCAGACGCGCACCGGCCATGATCGACATGGTGATCTCGGCCAGGTAATCGAAGACCAGGTAGTCCATCTGGGCGCCGCGCACCAGTTGGGCGGCGGCGGTGGAGGTGTCGCCCCAGAAGGCGGAGGCGCAACCGATACGTACGGTTCTAGTCATTGTTCTGCCCGTGACGCTGAGTGATGGGTCGACATTACCAAGCAAGCGCTTGGTTGAAAAGCCCCGATCGAGCGACAACCCCAACCATTGGATGGCCAAGCGCTTGCTTGGTTGGTGCTCCCGGGCTTACATTTCGTCAGACAACACAAGCACTTGCAGGGCGTTCCCGTGAATCGCCGTGAACAGACGAGCCGGATGGGCCGAGAGAGGGGAGAGAAGGCGTGGATGACCGTAAAGCCCGCGAAGTGATGCTGGAGCTGGTCGGGACCGGGCAGATCACCGACCCGGAGAGCGCCCGCGGCAAGTTGTTGCACACGGCCGCGCACCTGTTCCGCAGCAAGGGCTACGAACGCACCACGGTGCGCGACCTGGCCAGCGCGGTGGGGATTCAGTCCGGCAGCATCTTTCATCACTTCAAGAGCAAGGACGAGATCCTGCGCTCGGTGATGGAGGAAACCATCCTCTACAACACCGCCCTGATGCGTGCCGCCCTGGCCGAGGCCACGACCCTGCGCGAACGCCTGCTGGCGCTGATCCGCTGCGAGTTGCAGTCGATCACCGGCGGCACCGGCGAGGCGATGGCGGTGCTGGTCTATGAATGGCGCTCGCTGTCGGAGGAAGGCCAGGCCTACATCCTCAGCCTGCGCGACATCTACGAGCAGATGTGGCTGGAAGTGCTGGAAGAGGCCCGCGCGGCCGGTTGCAGCCAGGGCGACCCCTTCATCCTGCGGCGTTTCCTCACCGGGGCGCTGTCCTGGTCGATCACCTGGTTCCGTCCCGAGGGCAGCCTGACTCTCGACGAACTGGCGGAGCAGGCGTTGCTGCTGGTGATGCGCGAGTAGGTTCCTGGTGTGGGAGCGAGCTTGCTCGCGAACCAACTCCGCTGCGGGGCTGGTGTGCGAGCAAGCTCGCTCCTACGAACAGCGGTCCGGTGCGGGATCAGAGAATCCGCAACGGATAACTGAACAGCAACAGGTGCAGGCAGTTCACTGCCGCATGCAGCAGCACCGCCACCAGCAGGCGGCCGCTGAAGTGGAAGGCCAGGCCATACCCCAGCCCCGCGATGCCCGCGACCACCGCGAACAGCGGGTTGATCGGCCAGTGCAGCATGCCGAACAGCAGGCTCGACGCGGCCACGCCGAAGACGGCGCCGAAGCGTCGCACCAGTTCGCTTTGCAGCAGGCCGCGGAAGAAGGCTTCCTCGGTCAGCGCGATCACGCAGACGTTGACCAGCATCCACAGCCAGAAGCCCGGCGGCCATTTCGGGTTCCATACCACCAGCCCGCAGGCCACGGCCACCAGCGGTACGGCGAACAGGGTGGTGACGATGGCGATGGCGGCGAAGTCCGGCGAATGCTTTTCCTCCGGCATCGGTGCGCGGCGCAGCCACCAGGCGAGCAGCGTCACGCCGACCAGGGCCTTGTCCCAGGACAGGCGCAGGGCATAGACGGGGGCATCCGGGCTGAGCTGGCGCACCGGCCAGAGTGTCCATGAGGTGGTGCCGGGCAGCAGGTGCGCGGCCAGGGCGACGCTGGCCATCAGGCACGCCAGCCACCAGAGCAGGCGCGGCATGTAATGTTCGCCGTAGAGCGTCCAGGTGACGTAGACGGCGCCGATCAGCAACCCCACCGGCTGGACATAGCCCAGCGCGAATCCGCAGAGCAACAACACGATTGGCAGCAGCGGCAGGAGTTTCCTGAGCATTCTTTCCTCCATCCAGGAGGCGCAGTCTAGGCAATTTCCACTACGGCCTGCCATCGTTGACGTCAGTTTTTGGCTGATCAGTCAGTGACTTGCAAAGGTTCAGCGTTTCTCTTCGGCGTCCTTGGCGTCCATTTCGGCATTGCGCTCATGGATGCGCCTGAGTTGCTCCTCGGTGAGCGGGAGCTTCTTCGCCGTATCGCGCAGCAGCATCAGCGCCCCGACAATCGAGCCCAGGGCGAGGGCCATGATCAACCAGGCATACCAGGGCATGATCCCGTCTCCGACAGTGGCAGTGGCCTTTAACGATACGCCGCGAGGGCGGAGTTGTCAGGCGCGCACAGCCCGAGCCGAAGGTCGCGCGCCGCGCCGAGGGGCCGTGTGAGCAGCGCGAGCGGGAGAGGGGCGGCGGCCTGCTGAGATGCTCGCTCGCCTGTGCGAGCGCCTGAGCCGGCAGGGCATTCCTGCCGGGCGGGCTACGGAAGTCGGCGCGTTTCTGCGACAATACGCGCCGATTTTTTCGCAACCTCCGAGAGAGCCCATGTCCGCCTGCCAGTCCCCGATCATCGTCGCCCTGGATTTCCCCACCCGCGAAGCCGCGCTGGCGCTGGCCGACCAGCTCGATCCGAAGCTGTGCCGGGTGAAGGTGGGCAAGGAGCTGTTCACCAGTTGCGCCGCCGGTATCGTCGAGACCCTGAACAGCCGCGGCTTCGAAGTCTTCCTCGACCTGAAGTTCCACGATATCCCCAACACCACCGCGATGGCCGTGCGCGCTGCCGCCGAGATGGGCGTATGGATGGTCAACGTGCACTGTTCCGGCGGCCTGCGCATGATGAGTGCCTGCCGTGAGACCCTCGAAGCCTTCAACGGCCCCAAGCCGCTGCTGATCGGCGTGACCGTGCTGACCAGCATGGAGCGCGAGGACCTGGCCGGCATCGGCCTGGACGTCGAGCCCCAGGAGCAGGTGCTGCGGCTTGCCAGTCTCGCCCAAAGGGCGGGCATGGACGGCCTGGTCTGCTCGGCCCAGGAAGCGCCGGCGCTGAAAGCCGCGCACCCGTCGCTGCAACTGGTCACCCCTGGCATCCGCCCGGCCGGCAGCGCCCAGGACGACCAGCGGCGCATCCTCACCCCGCGCCAGGCGCTGGACAACGGCTCCGACTACCTGGTGATCGGCCGCCCGATCAGCCAGGCCGCCGATCCGGCCAAGGCGCTGCGGGATATCGTCGCCAGCCTGGCCTGAATCTTTCTCCAGGCATGAAAAAGCCCGCGCATCAGCGCGGGCTTTTTCGTTTCTGGCGGCCCGCTTTTCGTAGGAGCGAGCTTGCTCGCGAACCGCCCCCGTAGCGAAGCTCGTTCGCGAGCAAGCTCGCTCCTACAACAACGGCAGTCAGCCATTGGCCTGTGCCATCTGCGCCCGACCAACCCAGCGCTCGCGCACCACGTCGTACACCCAGTTGAAGACGATGGCGTAGGGCAGGAAGAACAGGATCAGGCCGATATCCAGGATGAAGGCTTCCAGCAGGCTCACCGACAGCCACCAGGCGGCCAGCGGCACCAGCAGGAAGATCAGCCCCAGTTCGAACAGCGAGGCGTGCAGCACGCGCACTGGCAGGGTGCGGGTGAAGCCCATGCGCTGCTGGGCACGGTCGAAGCCGGCGTTGAACAGCATGTTCCACAGGGTGGCGATGGCCGAGAACATCAGGGTCATGGCGCCCATGTGGCCCAAGGGACGGTCCATCAGCCAGGCCAGGGTCGGCGCACAGATGGCGACCGCCAGCAGTTCGAAAAGGACGGCATGGAACATCCGCTCTTTCAGGGTTTTGTTCGGGCTCATGGGATTCTCCAGTAAACAATTCTCTAGACAGCGATTCTCTAGATAGCGACAGGGCCGACTCCGCCCGCATTATCATCGGTCGACCGGTTGGATATAAGTTGGATACCATCGGTTAAACCGATGGAAGAGGGCGCCACCGATGCAATACTCCCCCGAATCCCTGCAGGCCTTCGCCGAGGCGGCCTGCCTCGGCTCCTTCAGCGCCGCCGCGCGCAAACTGGGCAAGAGCCAGTCCACCGTCAGCGAAGCCATCGCCCGCCTGGAGATCGACCTGGGCCTGCCCCTGTTCGACCGTGGCACCCGCCAACCACAACTGACCGAGGCCGGCTACGCGCTGCTCGGGCGGGTGGAGGAGGTGCTGATGGCCAACGACCGTCTCGGCCAGCTCGCCCAGCAGCTCGCCGGCGGGCTGGAGTCGCGGGTGACGCTGGCGATGTCCGATACCTACCCCTCGGCGCAGTTCGAGGCGCGGCTGGCGGAGATCGATGCGCGCTACCCGGACCTGGAGTTCGAATGGCTGATCGCCGAGCACGGCGATGTGCTCGACCTGGTCGTCCAGGGGCGCGCCAGCCTGGGCCTGCTGGCGGCGCAGCGGGAGTATCCGCCGGACATCGGCTCGGCCACCCTGAGCGAACAGGCCGAGTTCGGCCTGTTCGTCAGCCGCGACCATCCGCTAGCCAGCCGTGAGCGAGTGGAGCAGGAGGACCTGCTGGCCTTCCGCGCCCTGCGCCTGAATACCTACCTGGACGATGCCGCGCCCTCGCTCGGCGGACGCTGCTGGAGCGCGCCGAACTACCTGCTGTTGCTGGACATGGCCGTGCTGGGTTTCGGCTGGATCGAATTGCCCCGTTGGATGGTGGGACGTTTCGCCAGCGGCCGTATGCATGAGCTGAAGGTCGCCGGTTGGCCGCGGCGGGTGGCGGTGGACGTGATCTGGTCGCGGCAGCGTCCGACCGGGCCGGCGGCCAGTTGGCTGGTGGATCGGCTGCTGGGGCGCTAGCGTCAGTGGAAGCAAGCGCTGGGTCACAGGAATCGGGACGAAATGTGTCCGGACCTATGACGGCTGGCGCGGGGCCAGTAGGATCGGAGTTTTCCTATAGCGAGAGGTCAGGATGCGCGCCAAGTTGGAGAGCTGTCTGAAGGCGGTGGATCAGGTTCTGCTGGGCAAGGAGGTGCAGGTGCGCCTGGCCCTGACCTGTCTGTTGGCGCGCGGCCATCTGCTGATCGAAGACCTTCCCGGCATGGGCAAGACCACCTTGAGCCATGCCCTGGCGCGGGTACTGGGGCTGAGCTTCCAGCGCATCCAGTTCACCTCCGACCTGCTGCCCGGCGATGTGCTGGGGACCTCGGTGTTCGACCGGGACACCGGGCAGTTCGTCTTCCATCCGGGGCCGATCTTCGCCGAACTGGTGCTGGCCGACGAGATCAACCGCGCCACCCCCAAGAGCCAGAGCGCGCTGCTGGAAGCGATGGAGGAGGGCCAGGTGACCATCGAGGGCGCGACCCGTCCGCTGCCCGAGCCGTTCTTCGTCATTGCCACGCAGAACCCGGTGACCCAGGGCGGCACCTTTGCCTTGCCGGAGTCCCAGTTGGATCGCTTCCTCATGCGCCTGTCGCTGGGCTACCCCGGCCGCGCGGCGGAGAAGGCGCTGTTGCTGGGCGAGGCGCGCCGTGACCTGCTGCCGCGCCTGGAGCCGATGCTCGACCCGAAGGAGCTGCTGGCGCTGCAGGGCGAGGTGCTGGAGGTGCGCGCCAGCGACGCGCTGGTGGATTACGTGCTGCGCCTGGTCGAGGCCACCCGCAGCCAGCCGGCGTTCGCCCTCGGCCTGTCGCCGCGCGGCAGCCTGGGACTGCTCGCCGCCGCGCGCGCCTGGGCGCTGCTGGCCGGTCGCGATTATGCGATCCCCGAGGATGTGCAGGCGGTGTTGCCGTCGGTGGCGGGGCACCGTCTGCGCGACCAGGCCGACCCCACCGGGCACGGCGGTGGCGCGCTGGTGCAGTGGTTGCTGCGCGAAGTACCGGCGCTCTGAGGGCTCGCCATGCTGGTCAAGGTCAGGCCGTTGTGGCAGAGCTGGATCGCCCGGCGGATTCCGCCGTCACCGACGCTGCAACTCAACCAGCGGCGCATTTTCATCGTCCCCACCCGCCAGGGCGCGGCCTTCGGCGTTGCGCTGACACTGATGCTGCTGACGGCGATCAACTACCAGAACAGCCTGGCCTACGGGCTGACCTTCCTGCTGCTGTCGCTGTTCATCGTCGCCATCCTGCACACCTACCGGAACCTGGGCGGCCTGCGCCTGACCGCACTGGGCGCGACGCCGGTATTCGTTGGCGAGCAGGTGGGCTTTGGTGTGCGGCTGGACGCGGAAGGGCGTGCACGCCAGGCCATCGGAATCGGCTGGACGGCGGAGCAGTTGCACTTCGCCGACGTGCCGGCCGAGGGTGCCGAGGCGCTGCGGCTGGACATACCGGCGCAGCGGCGCGGCTGGCTGCGCCCGGGGCGCCTGCGGGTGGAGAGCCGTTTTCCGCTCGGTCTGCTGGTGGCCTGGAGCTGGCTGGATCTGTATCAGGCCGGCCTGGTCTACCCGAACCCGCTCGCCAGCGATCTGCCGCTGGACAGCGGTGCGGCGGCCGCTGACGAGGACGGCGTGCGACCCAGCGGCCGGGGCGTCGATGACTTCCAGGGATTGCGTGCCTACCAACCCGGCGATTCGCGCCGGCGCCTGCACTGGAAGGCCTATTCCCGCGGCCAGGGGCTGCTGGTGAAGGATTTCTCCGCGTTGGCCGGACGCAATCTCTGGCTGGACTTCGCGCTGCTCGGCGGCGATCTCGAGGGCCGCCTGTCGCGCCTGTGCTACTGGGTGCTGCAACTGTCGCTGCGCCAGCAGCCGTTCGGCTTGCGCCTGCCGGGTGTGCAACTGCCGGTCGCCACCGGCGACGCGCATCGCGAGGCCTGCCTGCGGGCGCTGGCGCTGTTCGGGGAGCGTCCATGAGCACGGCGCAGTCCATTCCCCGGGTGGCGCTGACCTGGTTGCTGGTGGCCCAGGCGGTGGTGATCCTCCCGCACCTGGGGCACCTGCCGCTGTGGATCGTCGGCCTCTGGCTGGGCTGCGCGTTCTGGCGCATCCAGGTGTTCCGCATGCGCGCCAACTATCCCAGTGGCCTGGCCAAGCTGGCGCTGGTGGGGGCCGCCGGGCTGGGCGTGTGGTTGTCGCGCGGCTCGCTGATCGGCCTGGACGCCGGCGTGGTGCTGCTGATCGCCGCCTTCGTCATCAAGCTGGTGGAGCTCAAGACCCGACGCGACGCCTGGGTGCTGATCCTGCTGGGGTTCTTCGCGGTGGTGACCAGCTACCTGTTCCAGGATGACATCCTCGCCGCCGCCTTCAGCGTGTTGCCAGTGGCGGCGCTGCTGGCGGCACTGATCGGCCTGCAGCAGAGCAACTTCGCCGCCCGTCCCGGCTCGACCCTGCGCCTGGCCGGCGGCCTACTGCTGCAGGCGTTGCCGCTGATGCTCCTGTTGTTCGTGCTGTTCCCGCGCCTGGGGCCGCTGTGGTCGCTGCCGATGCCGGGCAGCAAGGCCAGCACGGGCCTGAGCGACTCGATGATGCCGGGCGACATGGTGGAACTCAGCCAGTCGCCCGAGCTGGCGTTCCGCGTCCGTTTCGAGGGGACGCCGCCGCCGCGCTCGCAGCTGTACTGGCGGGCGCTGACCCTGGAGAACTTCGACGGCGAGCGTTGGACCCAGGCCGGCCAGAACCCCGGGGCGCCGCCCCCGCAGTGGCAGCGACAGGGCGCGGCGCTGGAGTATCAGGTGGTCATGGAGCCGAGCGGGCACCGCTGGCTGTTCGTGCTCGACGTGGCACAGAACGAGCTGAACGATGCCCGGCTGATGCGCGATTTTCGCCTCCAGCGCCGTTCTCCGGTGCGCCAGAGCCTGCTCTACAACGCGACATCGTGGCCGGGCGCGCTGCTCGAACCCACGGACAACCGCCGCGCCCTCCGCCTCAACCTGAACCTGCCGGCCGCCGGCAACCCGCGTGCGCGGGCCTGGGCGCGGGTGTTGCACGAGCAGTACCGGCAACCTCGGGAACTGGTGCAGGCCATGCTGCGGCACTTCCGCGAACAGCCCTTCGCCTACACGCTCAAGCCGCCGGCGACCGGACCGCAGCGGATCGACGGCTTCCTCTTCGACACCCGCGCCGGTTTCTGCGAGCACTACGCCGGCGCCATGACCTTCGTCCTGCGCGCGGCGGGAATCCCCGCGCGGGTGGTGACGGGCTACCAGGGCGGCGAACTGAACCCGGCCGGCAACTACCTGCTGGTGCACCAGTTCGACGCCCATGCCTGGGTGGAGTACTGGCAGGCGGGCAGCGGCTGGACGCGGGTCGATCCAACCGGGGCGGTGTCGCCCGAGCGTATCGAGCAGGGCCTGGAGCAGGCGATGAGCGACGAGGGCAGTTTCCTCGCCGGCGATCCGTTCTCGCCGCTGCGTTACCGGGGCTTCAGCCTGCTCAACGGCCTGCGCCTGACCTGGGACCAGGTCAACTACGGTTGGCAGCGCTGGGTACTGGGCTATCAGGGCGAGCAGCAGGGCGACCTGATCCGCCGCTGGTTCGGCTCGCCCGACAGCCCCTGGCTGGCGCTGTTGACGGTGGGCGGCGGAGCCTCGCTGCTTGCCGCGCTGGCATTGTGGCTGTTCAAGCCCTGGCGGCGTCGGCGAGATGTCCAGCTGCGCAGTTTCGAGCGCTTCGAGCAGTTGCTGACGCCGCACGGCCTGCGCCGTGACGCGGGGGAGGGGCATCGCGAGTTCAGTGGCCGGGCGATGCGCGCGCTGCCCGCGCAGGCGGAGGCGATCCGCGCCTACAGCGAGGCGTTCGAGGCGCAGCGCTATGGCGGCGGCGCAGCCGATCCTTCGGTGCTGCGCGCGCACCTGGCGCGGTTGCGGCGCGAATTGCCGTGGCGCTGGCGCCGGCGTTGAGGCATGACGCCGGTCACTTGCCGGCGGCCGCACGCCAACTAACCTGATAGCTCATCCCACTGTGCGGAGCCTGCCGTGTCCTCCTTCAGCGACTATCTGGTGACTCATCTGATCGAGCAGGAGGTCGCGCTGTTTTCCGCCTCCGCCCGTCTGAGCGCCGGCTCCGACCCCGAAGCCCTGCATGACCTGCGCATCGCCGTGCGGCGCTTGCGCAGCCTGCTGCACCCGGTGCGCGGGATGCCGGGCATCGATGAGCTGGAAGAGTCGCTGGGCGACGTGGGCCGGCTGAGCGGGCCGCTGCGCGACCTGGAGGTGCTGTTGCCGGTCCTGCAGGCCGAAGGCTACGAGCAGGCTGCGGCGCTACGCCGTCCGGCCTTGCTGTCGGGCTACATCGCGCTGCTCGCCAGTCCGCAGTGGGATCGCCTGCTGATGCGCCTGGATGGCTGGCCGCAATTGTGGCGCACGGCGCAACGCCATGCCGTGCTGGGCGGCCTGCACGGCAAGGTGCGCAAGCGCCTGGCCAAGGAGTGGCAGAAGCTGCGGCTGGCGCTGAAGGACCCCGCGCACGACCGTCACCGCCTGCGCCTGCTGATCAAGCGGGTGCGCTATTCGCTGGAGGCCTATCCCGAGGAGTCGGCGGTGCCGCAGCGCCTGCTCGTACCGCTGAAGAATGCCCAGACGGCCCTGGGCGATTGGCACGACTACGAGCAGTGGCTGATCCGCAGCGAGCGCGAGCTGGACCTGATGCCGCTGCAGCCACACTGGAGTGCCCTCCACGACCTCGCCGAGCGCGATGCCGACGACAGCCTCGAGGTCCTGCAGAAAGCCCTGGGCTGACACCATAGAAGGCGTTGATGACGCGTCATTTTTTCTGGAGCGAACAGCGCTTTGGAGGGTGTGCGCATGCCGGCCTTCGGCCTAAGATCGCTGCCCGAACCCACACTGGAAGCGATCCATGACTTTCACCGAAATGCTTCAGGCGGTGCGCGCCGCACCGCGTTCCGTGGTGATCCCGACGACCTGGGCGCAGGGCCGGGCGAGCTTCGGCGGGCTGGTGGCCGCGGCGGCCTACGAGGCGATGCGCGCGGTGACCCAGGCGGGGCGGCCGGTCCGCTCGCTGGCGATCACCTTCGTCGGCCCGGTCGAGGTGGAAACACCGGTGAGCTTCGAGGCCGAGGCGTTGCGCGAGGGCAAGTCGGTGAGCCAGGTGTTCTGCCGCGCGGTGCAGAACGGCCAGGTGGTGGCGCTGGTACAGGGCAGTTTCGGCGAGTCGCGCAGCTCCAGCGTCGAGGTGGAGAATCTGCCGGCGCCCGGCTTCCAGGAGCCCGAGCATTGCCAGGAACTGCCGTTCATCCGCAAGCTGATGCCGGCCTTCACCCAGCACATCGCCATGCGCTGGGCGCGTGGGCACATGCCGTTCTCCTCCAGCCGCGAGGTCGAAATGGGCGGCTGGATGCGTTTTCGCGGTGACGGCGTGGGCGCTGCGTCGATGGAGGTGTCGCACCTGCTGGCGCTGATCGACGCCTGGCCGCCGGCGACGCTGCCGCACCTCAAGAGCCCGGCGCCGTCCAGTTCGCTGACCTGGACCATCGAGTTCATCCAGCCACAGCCGGACATGCCCGTCGACGGCTGGTGCCAGTACCGGGCGACCATCGAACACGCACGCGATGGCTATGGCCACATCGCCGCGCATTGCTGGGCGTCCGACGGCCGTCTGCTGGCGATCAGCCGGCAGACGGCGACCATCTTCGGCTAGCCCGGCGCCCGCTCGGTGCGGTTACGGCCGCTGGCCTTGGCGCGATAGAGGGCGCGGTCGGCGCGGGCCAGCAGGTCCTCCAGGCGCACCTCGCCGGGCAGGCGCTCGGCCACGCCGATGCTCAGGGTCAGGCGCAGCTCGCTGCCGTCCTGGTCATTGAAGGACAGTGCCTGCACGGCGCGGCGCAGCCGTTCGGCGACCCGCAGTGCCTGTTGCGGATCGGTTTCCGGGAGGATCGCAGCGAACTCCTCGCCGCCCAGCCGGCCGAGCAGATCGATCTCGCGCAGGCCGTGGTTCAACTCCCTGGCCACGGCCTTGAGCACCGTGTCGCCGAAGGCATGGCCGTGGTTGTCGTTGATCCGCTTGAAGTGGTCGATGTCGAACATCAGCGCCGAGCATTGGCGCTGATAGCGCTGGGCGGCTTTGAGCAGGCTGACGCCGCGTTTGACGAAGGCGTGGCGATTCTGCAGGCCGGTCAGCGGATCGGTGCTGGCGAGCAGGCGCAGTTCCTGTTCCAGCGCCTTGCGCTGCTGGATGTCGAAGCTCCACACCAGGGACGCGGGTTGCCCTTCGACGTTCAACTGGCGTGCCCAGACCACCGCCCAGTACGGCGGATCGCCGGCCAGCCGGGTTTCCCAGCCATCCAGCCGACCGAGCTCGCCGAGCGCCTGGCGGAAGCGGCTTTCTTCATCGGGGTCGTCGAACAGGCGGGCGAGGTTGAAGCTGTCGTCGTCCGCGCCGGTGCGTTGCAGCAGGCTCGGGCTGACGTAATGGGCGTGGCTGTCGTGGTCGTTGAGCAGCGCCACGTCGCTGGGGCTGGTGTCGAGGATGTAGCGCAGCAGCGCCTTGCGTTCGCTCAGTTCCTGGGTGCGCTGCTCCACGCGCTTTTCCAGGGACTGGTTGAGGTCGTTCAGGCGTTGGGTGAGCCGCCGCTTGCGCCGCGAGTTGGCGATGACCCGCCGGATCAGCAGCACGCAGCACAGGCCCAGGCCGACGAGTACCCAGGCGAGCAGGATGAAGGCGTGCTGCAGGTCCTGGCGCTCCTCGTCGAGCTGGTTGGTCAGGGCGATGTGGGTGGCGACGATGAGGTCGTGGGTGGGTTTGAGCAGCGCTGGCAGCCGGCCGAGCATCTCCTGGGCGATCGTCCGTGCCGCTGCGGGCTGGCCCCAGGGCGCGCGTCCGGCCCAGTCCGCGCTGAGCCGGTCGAGCTGCTCCAGCGTTTCGCGGGTTTCCGGCCGTGGTTCGGCAAGATGGCTGAAGACCGTTGAGGTCCGCAGTGGCGCCAGCAGGCTGACCAGGACTTCGATGCGGGTGGCCAGGGCGTCGCTGTCGCTGCGGCCATCCAGCACGGCCTGGGCGGTGTCCAGCGAGCGCTCCAGTTCGGCGCGCACCTGATACGCCTGCCACAGCTCGCCGTGCGCGTTGGGATGCGCCAATTGGCGGGCATGCTGGTTGACCAGCAGCAGGGCGGCGCAGGCGCCCAGGGCGAGCCCCGCGATCAGCACGCAGAGCACGATGAAGGTCAAGCGGCGCCAGCGACGCCCGGAAGGCTGAGGGGGCAAGGCGATCACTCCAGGGTAATGCGGTTGACCTGCCAGACGGTCCGGTTGAAATAAAGCTGGGTGCGCAACTCGGGGTGGCGTACCAGCGGATAGATGATGAACAGCGGGCCGCGCTCGCTGATGCCGATGTAACGGTCATCGCGGCGATAGGCGAGGATCGGCTCGTAGGCGTTCAGGTCGCTCAGGGGGATCAGCGCGGAGTAGTCGTTCAGGGCGTCGATGCGCAGGCGTTGGGATGTCTCAAGATGGGCCTCATCGAACAGCAGGCTCAGGGGAACGCCCTGCCAGTGGGAGATGTGGCTTTCCTCCGGGAGCATGGCGGCATAGGTGCGGTGGGACAGACGCTCCAGCGCCGGCAGGGACAGGTGCCGGGTCGCCTCGGGGTGGCTGGCGATTTCCAGTGTGAGCACCTTACGTTCGGCGGGGCGGGGAGTGTGCTGGCTCGCCGATACCTGGCTGCCAATAATCAGGCAGACTGAAAAGCCAAAAAAATGACGAAAAACCGACATCTCGACAGCTCGTGACGTAATTTCGACGATTATATCGGCGAATGCCCGGCTGTCTTGAATGGCCGAAATGCCGCGCCCCCGTCAGCGCTTGCGATTTCGCCAGGCGCGCCACCAGGCGCCGCTGAGCACGAAGCGGGGGAAGGTGATGAATTGCTCGGCGAGCAGCCGGCCGATGGCGTCCTGGCGATTCGCGAAAGGCTCCGGCGGCTGTTCCTCGAGCTTATGCCCGCGCCCCTGGATCGCCAGCGAAGCGACGATACCGATCACGCCCAGGGCGACGCCGCTCAGGTGCAGGCGCAGCAGTCTGCTGACCAGGATCACGCTGGCGAGGATGAACAGCGGCACGGCGAGGATGTGCAGCGCCAGGTTGGTGGGGTTGCGGTGGTTGGCGGCATAGCCCCGCCATTGCCAGGCGAGCAGGTTGGGATGACGTTTGGCCATGAGCGCGCTCCTGTACGAAGACGGACCCGCCGCGGGCGGCGGGCACCTGTTCGAAGTCTAGGTCCAGGCTGGGAAGCGGCGCCAATCGGCGCTGGCTATGCGGTCGATAGGGATTACAGGCGCAGTTGGCGGATCGCGCGGCTGAGTTCGCCGGCGAGGTCCGCCAGTTGATGGCTGGTGCCGGCCGAATCCACGGTCTGCTGCACGGTGAGCTCGGTGACGTCGCGGATGCCGACCACCGAGCGGGTCATCTCCTCGGCGACCTGGCTCTGCTGTTCGGCGGCCACGGCGATCTGCGTGTTGCTCTCGCGCATCAGCGCCACGGCCGAAGCGATGGCTGCCAGGGCCTCGCCGGCCTCGCGGGCTTCCTCGACGCAACCGTCGGCCTTGATCGAGCTCTCCTGCATGAACTCCACGGCGTCGCGGGTGCCGGATTGCAGGGCGTTGATCATCTGGGTGATCTCGTCGGTGGAGTCCTGCACGCGCTTGGCGAGGTTGCGCACCTCGTCGGCGACCACGGCGAAGCCGCGGCCCATCTCGCCGGCGCGGGCGGCCTCGATGGCGGCATTGAGGGCGAGCAGGTTGGTCTGTTCGGCGATGCCGTGGATCACGCTGACCACGCTGCTGATCTTGTGGCTGTCCTGGGCCAGTTGCTGGATCATCTCGGCGGTCTGCTGCACGCCCTGGGACAGCCCGGCGATGGACTGGCCGACGCGACCGACCACTTGCTGGCCGTTGCCGGCGAGGCGGTCGGCTTCCTGTGACTGGTCACGGGTGTCGGCGGCGTGCTGGGCGATGTGGTGCACGGTGGTGGACATCTCGTTGATGGCGGTGGCGGCCTGGTCGGTCTCGCTCTGCTGGCCGAGCATGCCCTGGCGCACCTGGCCCATGCTGGCAGCGAGGCTGCGAGCGCCTTCGTCGAGGCGGCCGGCGGCCTGGGCGACGGTACTGACGACCCGCTGGTAGCCCGCCTGCATGGCATTGAAGGCGGTGGCCATCTGACCGACTTCGTCGCGGCTTTCCAGCGGCACGCGGGCGGAGAGGTCGCCGCTCTTTTCCACGTGCAGCATCACGTCGCGCAGGGTCAGCAGGTGGGTCAGGATGAAGCGGATCAGCAACTGCGAGGCGGCGAGCAGCGCGAGCATCAGCACCAGCACGGCGACCGCGTAGGCCGGCGCGCGGTCCTCGAATACGCTCCAGAGGCTGGCGCCGGGTGCCAGCACGGCGACGCGCTGGCCGTCGTTCAGGTTCTGGACGTAGGCGCCGGCCAGCGGGCCGAGGCGGCTTTCGGCGCCTTGCAGGTCGACCCAGCCGTTGGCGCGGGCGAGGGCGGAGGCGTCCAGGCCGGGAACCTGCGGTGCGCTGCCGGCGGCGAAGCCCACCAGCGTTGCGCTGCCGGGCAGCGGCGTGGCGGCAGGCCAGTCCTGCAGCAGACGAGCCTGGGCTTCGGCGCCCTGGCGCGCCTGCTGGTTACGGGCATCGAGCTCCTGGTGCATGGCGAACAGCACCAGCAGCAGGGTGGTGAAAAAGGTGACCGCGTTTACGGCCCAGAATTTGTATTTGAGGGAAATGTCGCGGATCCAGGCGGCCATGATGGTCTTCTTGTCGGTCGAATGGTGGCAATGCGCCGCCATTGTCGTGAAAAGGATGAAGGCTGGCTACTGATGGGGATCAAGCCACCTTCCACACCGGGGTTAACGGCCGCTGGGCGGTAATCTTGAGAGCGGCATCACACCTTTGGAAGATCGAAGAAGCGCCGTGCGCAATCGGTGGTGTGGGCGGCCACCTGCTCGGGGCTTTCGCCGCGATGTTGGGCCACGCAGGCCAGCACTTCCGGCAGGTAGGCCGGTTCGTTGCGGCCGTGCTTGGGCTTGGGCCGCAGCGTGCGCGGCATGAGATAGGGCGCATCGCTTTCCAGCATCAGCCGGCCAACGGGGATTTCCCTGACCAGCTCCTGCAGGTGGGTGCCGCGGCGTTCGTCGCAGATCCAGCCGGTGATGCCGATGTGCAGGTCCAGGTCGAGGTAGCGGTAGAGCGCGCGGCGCTCGCCGGTGAAGCAATGCACCACGGCGGCGGGCAACGTGTCGCGGAAATCCTTGAGGATCGCCAGCAGGCGTTCGGCGGCGTCGCGTTCATGGATGAACACGGGCTTCTGCAACTCGACGGCCAGCGCCAGTTGTTCCTCGAAGGTTTTCTCTTGTTGCGGACGTGGCGAAAAGTCGCGATTGAAGTCCAGTCCGCACTCGCCGACGGCGCGCACCCGGTCTTCCTTCAACAGGCCGCGCAGGGTGCGGGCGCTGTCGCCGTTCCAGTGGCTGGCCTCGTGCGGGTGGACGCCCGCGGTGCAGTAAAGGCGCTGGTTTTCGTCCAGTCGCCGGCACAGCTCCAGGGCTTGCTCGCTGTCGTCCAGGCTGGTACCGGTGAGCACCAGTTGGGCGACTCCGGCGTCGAACGCGCGGGCGAGGAGAGCTTCACGTTCCGGCGCAAAGCTCGGGTGCGTGAGGTTGACGCCGATGTCGATCAGTTGCATGGTGCTTCCCTTGGTTCGGGCGAGCAGCATAGCAGAACCTCTGTTTTTCCATAAAAACCCTTGAAAACAGATAGTTGAAGCCACTTCTGAAAGTGCTTCCGGAATTTCGGGTTGGCATACGGCCCTTGCTATGAGACCCTCGCGCGCCCTCGGCGGCCGGGAACTTGTGGCCAACGCCGCGCTCTGATTGGGCCGGTGCCGTGTGCAACCCCCCTGGAGAGCTGGATGACGCGACTGTTGCTGCTGATGCTGTGCCTGGTGGCCCTGATGCCACTGCCGGCGACTGCACGCCTGACGACCCAGCCGGAAAACTGGGAGCAGGACAGTGGCAGCAGCCATGATCTTGCCTCCATCCGTTCCGGTGGCGTTCTCCGCGTCCTGGTCAACCAGAGTCGCAACAGCTCCGGGGAGATCAAGGGCGAGCCCATCGGCATTGAATATCGCCGCCTGCGCGCCTTCGAGCAGTACCTGAACGACTCGGCCGCGGGCCGCAAACCGCTCACCATCAAATTCATTCCCAAGGCCAAGGATCAACTGCTCGGCGCGCTGCAGCGTGGCGAGGGCGATCTGGTCGCCCCCGGCGAGATCCTGCTGGCCCGCGATGGGCAGAATGTCAGCGCCAGCCTGCCGTGGAAGCAGGACGTACCGCTGGTGCTGGTGACCAAGCAGGGCAACCGCCGCTTCGTACGGCTGGAGCAGCTCGCCGGCCGCACCATCACCCTGCCGGCCGGCAGCGCGGCCGGGGAGGCCATACAGCGGGTCAACGAGCGTCTGGCCCAGCGCCGGATGGCGCCGCTGGTGCTGGAATGGACCGACTCCTCGCTGGCTGTGGAAGACGTGCTGGAGATGGTCCAGGCCGGTATCTTCAACTACACCGTGGTCGAGCAGCCCATCGCCGAGCGCTGGGCCAAGGTCTTCACCAAGCTGCGCGTCGACCGGCACCTGGTGCTGGACAACACCGAAAGCATGACCTGGTACGTGCGCCGCGATGCGCCGATGCTGCGCGCCAGCGTCAACGGCTTCCTCAAGGAATACCGTCCGCCGGCGGACCAGGACAGCGCCTTCCGGCGTCTCTATCGGCGCGCCTACCAGGTGCGCAACCCGCTGGTGGCCACCGATCGCAAGCGTCTGGAAGCGGTGCGCCCGACCCTGCAACGCTACGCCGAGCAGAACAAGGTCGACTGGCTGGCCCTGGCCGCGGTGGCGTTCAAGGAATCCAACCTCAATGCCAGCGCGCGCGGGGCCGGTGGCGCGACCGGCCTGATGCAGATCACCCCGGCGGCGGCGCGTGCCGTGGGAGTGGGCTCCGTGCACCAGAAGGAAAGCAATGTGCAGGCCGCCAGCCGCTATGTGGCGATGCTGCGCAAGCGCTTCTTCTCCAGTCCGCGGATCAACGAGCGCGATCGCATGGCCTTCGTGCTGGCGGCGTACAACGCCGGCCCTGAGCGGATCCAGAGCCTGCGCGCGGAGGCGCGGCGGCAAGGGCTCGACCCGAACCGCTGGTTCTTCCAGGTCGAGCGGGTGGCGGCCGAGCAGCTGGGCATGGGCGTGGTGAACTATGTCAGCAGCGTCAACAAGTACTATCTTGCATATCAGCGTGAACGTGATGGCCTGGAGCCACGGGAGAGCGTGGCAACGATCAAAAAATGATTGATTATTTCGATTGATTAAAGGGAATTTTTGCGCTTTTTGTATCGAGATAATTGTCTATATTGATCCCCAAGCAACCACGGTTGCGGCCCACTCCCTTCTGCACAAGGACTCACCATGAACCCGCTGATCAAATCCATCCTGTCCACCAACGCCGGCGCAGGCATCGCTGTCCTGCGCATCACCACTGGCCTGACCTTCATGGCACACGGCTCGCAGAAGCTCTTCGGCGCCTTCGGCGGCCCGGGGCTGCAGGGCATGGCGGGATGGCTGGAGTCCCTGGGTGTGACCCCGGGCTACCTGATGGCTGTCCTGGCCGGCAGTGCGGAGTTCTTCGGTGGCCTTGCGCTGGTGCTGGGGCTGCTGGTGCGCCTGGCGAGCATTCCGCTGATCGTCGCCATGCTGGTGGCCGTGTTCAGCGTGCACCTGGTCAATGGCTTCTTCATCACCGCCAACGGTTTCGAATATGCCTTCACTCTGATCATGATCAGCGTCGCGTTGCTGATCAGCGGCGCCGGTCCGTTCTCCCTGGATCGCAAGCTGTCCAGCTGATCGCCGCTGGGAAATGCAAAAAAAGGGCGGACACCGATGGTGTCCGCCCTTTTTCCTTGCTCGCCGGATCAGTGGAAGAGGTACTGCACGCCGCCATTGATCAGGCCGCCGCCGACCAGCAGGAAGACGAACAGCCCAGCACCCAGCAGCAGCGGCTTGGGTCCTTCCTTGCGCAGGTCGCCCAGGCAGGTCGCCAGTCCCAGGGCGGCCATCGCCATGCCCAGCATCACGTCGTCCATCTGTTGCAGCGGCGCCAGCCAGCTGTGCGGAACCCAGCCCAGCGAACGCAGCCCGGTGACCAGCAGGAAGGCCACGGCGAAACCGGGAACGTGCAGCTTGCGGCGTTGGCCCGGCTCGGCGACTTCGCTGCTGCCGACGCGGCCAAGGATCAGCAGCGCCGGGGCCAGCAGCAGGACGCGCAGCATCTTGCTGATCAGCGCCGCGTCGGCGGCGGCCGGGTCCATAGCCCGTCCGGCGGCGACCACCTGGGCGACTTCATGGATGGTCGAGCCGCTGAACACGCCGAAGGCCTGATCGCTGCCGAACAGGTTGGGCAGCGCGGCATAGATCATCGGGTGCAACAGCATCGCCAGGGTGCCGAACAGCACCACGGTGGCCACGGCGACGGCGGTGTGCTCGGCGCGCGCCTTGAGCACCGGGCTGCTCGCCATCACCGCCGCGGCACCGCAGATGGCGCTGCCGGCGCCGATCAGCAGGGCGCTTTCGCGCGGCAGCTTGAGCCAGCGCTCGCCGATCCACCAGGCGACGGTCAGGGTGCTGGCGACCATCAGCACGTCGATGATCAGGACGGCCGGGCCGAGGGCGGCGATGTCCTGGAAGGTCAGGCGCAGGCCATAGAGCACGACGCCCAGACGCAGCAGTTGTTGGCGGGACAGGTCCACGCCGGGACGAATGCCGCCGAAGCGGGCGAGCCCGAGATTGCCCGCCAGCAGGCCGATCAGGATGGCCAGGGTCAGGCTGCCGAGGCCCAGGTGTTGCAGTGCGGGAATTTCCATCAGTTGGCGCGAGCCGAAAGCGATGGCGAGGCAGAGCAGGGCGCCGGGCAGGTAGTAGGGCAGGCGGCGTAGGGCGGCGTTCATGAAGGGCTCCTTGTGTAAGGTGTCGTCATGGTGCCGTGGCGCCACTTAGTGTAAAAACGGATTGTTCTTATTGAGTTGAACGGTTTTATCGATATGGCTCCTCGCATCACCCTTCGCCAGTTGGCGACCTTCACCGCGATTGCCGAACTGGGCAATGTCACCCAGGCGGCCACGCGCATCGCGCTCTCGCAGTCGGCGGCAAGCCAGGCGTTGCAGGAACTGGAACGGGCGCTGGGGACACGTCTGTTCGATCGCAGTGGCAAGCGCCTGGCGCTGAACGACAACGGTCGCGCCTTCTATCCGAAGGCCAGCGCGTTGCTGGCCCAGGGCGAGGAGCTGGAGAACCTGTTCGGGGGCACGCCGGTGCAGCTCAGCCTGGGGGCGAGCCGCAGCATCGGCGGCTACCTGTTGCCACAAGTGATGGCGGGCTTTCTCGCTGAGTTGCCGGACAGCCGGCTGCAATTGCAGGTGGCCAACAGCCGCGATGTGATCGAGGCGCTGGCCGAGTTTCGTCTGGACGTGGCCTTCATCGAGGCGCCGATCCAGCATCCGCAGATCCAGCTCACGCCCTGGACCGACGATGAGCTGCTGCTGGTGGCCGCGCCGGACCATCCGCTGGCGCTGGCGCGGCAGGTCAGCCTGGAGGACCTGGCGGCGGCACGCTGGGTCTTGCGCGAGTCCGGATCGGGCACCCGCGTCACGTTCGAGCAGCAGGTGCTGCCGCGCCTGGGTAGCCTGAACGCGCCGCTGGAAATCAGCAACGCCGAGGCGATCAAGCATCTGGTGGGCCGTGGGGCGGGGATCACCTGCCTGTCGCAGCGCGTGGTCCACGCGGAGCTGGCGCGGGGAGAGCTGGTGCGCCTGGACAATCCACTGGGGCCGCTGCGGCGCACCTTCTTCCGCGCGTTGCACATCGACAAATTCCCCACGGCGGCGTTGCGTCGCTTCCTCGACTACGCGCAGTCAGGGGTGGTCTAGCGGCCATTCGCCGAGAGGGCGATAGCGCACGCCCGTCGGGCTGTTTTCCGAGCTGTACAGGGTGATCGCGCGGGCCGGCCATTCGAAGGACGGTTGCGCGGGCGGCAGGGTGTGGGCGTGGCGCGCCAGGGTCAGGTGTGGATGGAACGGCCGCTGCTCGACCTCGAAGGCATTGGCCTGCAGCGCTTCGCGCAGGGCCTGCGCCAGCTCGTGGAGTTCGTCGGGCACCGTGCTTGGCGCCAGGTGCAGGATGCCGTTCCGCCAGCGGGCCAGGCGGTCCAGTTGCAGGGTGAACGTGCGGCGCGGCAGGCTCGCGCCGATGGCCAGCAGGTCCGCCTTGCGGCCACGGGGGATGGCGCCGAGGAAGGCCAGGGTCAGGTGCAGATTGGCCTGCGCGACGCCCTGGCCATCCAGGTGCAGGCCGGTGCGCCAGGTGCAGATCGCTTCCGCCAGCTCCGGTGGACAGGGCAGGGCGAAGAACAGCCGCAGCGGGGGTGTGCTCATTGTGTTTCCCTCGACAGAAGTCGCCTTGACAGTATCGCCGGGGCTTATCTAGGATGCCGAACAGCGCCGATTTAAGTAGCAACTTGCGGGGCGCGGATGCGGCGAAGCCGACATCGAAATACCGCTAAAGCGCTGGTTTCGGTGTGCCTCTCGCCGCGTCCAGCAGGACTCAAGAGGCGGAAGACTAGAGACCATGACCTGCCCCAACCCGCATGTGCGCCTGGCCCCCATCACCACCAGCCTGGTGCGTCGCAACCCGAAGATCCTCCTGGGCGGCAATCACCAGCCCACTCTCGTTCGTTATCTCGATGGCTGGCCCAAGCGCTGGAACGGTTCGCGTACGTTCCTGGTCCAGTTCGCCGAAACCGTCGCCGACATCGCCCGTTTCCCATCCGACCGCTTCGACTTCGCCGTGGTCCAGGCGCCCAGTGCCGGGCAGTTGGAGTCCACGGTTCGCGAACTCACCCGTGTCGCCCGGCAGGGGCTGATCACCCGGCGGCCGCAGCCGTTCTGATCCCGGTTTATTCCTGTAGAAGCGAGCTTGCTCGCGAACGGATTCACCGGCAGCGCCGGAGCCGAGGCGGGTTCGCGAGCAAGTTCGCTTCTGCAAGGGCATATCCCTTCATCGTGCCGATGATGGTTCAGGGATACTCGATCTCGATCACGAACCACATCTTTTCACCGGCCGGGCTGCGCACCATCACCTCGGCGTCCAGCTCCTTGCCCACCAGGGCGCGGGCGAGTGGCGAGTCGATGCTGATGTGATTGTTGCGCAGGTCGAGTTCGTCCGGGCCGACGATGCGATAGCGTGCCTGCTCCCCGTCCTCGTCCTCCAGTGTGACCCAGGCACCGAAGTAGACCTTGTTCGGGTCGGCCGGACGCTCGCTCACCACCTTGCAGTTCTCCAGGCGCTTGCGCAGGAAGCGCACGCGGCTGTCGATCTCCCGCAGCATCTTCTTGCCATAGGTGTACTCGGCGTTCTCCGAACGATCACCCTGGGCCGCCGCCTCGCTGACCGACTGGGTCACTTGCGGACGGCGCACGTTCCACAGTTCGTGCAGCTCGGCGCGCAGGCGCGCTTCGCCTTCGGGGGTGATCAGCGGGGTACCGGCGGGGCGGGGAGGGCGATAACGGCTCATGGCTTCCGAGGTGACAGGAATGATGACCGGAGTCTACCCGATCAGCCTTCGCGCAGCAGGCGCAACGGGCTCACGCTCAACGCCCGCCGCGTGCCGAGCAGCCCGGCGCCGCCCACCAGCAGTGCGCCCAGCACGGGCAGTGCGAGCAGCCAGGGATGCGGGCTCCACGGCAGCTCGAAGACCATCCGGTAGAGCAGGTAGCTGATCAGTTCGCAGCCCAGCGCCGCGAGCAGTCCGCTGACCGCCCCGAGCAGGGCGAACTCGCTGCGCCGGGTGCGCATCAGCAGTTGGCGTTCCGCGCCCAGGGCGCGGAGCAGGGCGCCCTGGCGCAGGCGTTCGTCGAGGGTGGCCTGCAGGCCGGCGAAGAGCACCACGAAGCCGGCGGCGAGGACGAACACCAGCACGTACTCCACCGCCAGCGTCACCTGGTCGAGGATGCTGCGCAACTGTGCGAGCAACGCATCCACCGGCAGCAGCGTGACGGTGGGGAAGGCGCGCGCCAGTTCGATCAGGTCGCGCTCCTGGCTGATCGGCAGGTAGAAGCTGGTCAGGTAGGTTACCGGCAGGTCGGTGAGGGTGCCGGGTTCGAAGACCATGAAGAAGTTCGGCTGGAAGTTGTCCCATTTCACCGAGCGCAGGCTGCGCACCTGTGCCTCGCGGGTCTGGCCGGCAACGCTGAAGCTCAGGCGGTCGCCGACGTTCAGGCCGAGGTTGCCGGCGAGTTTTTCCTCCACCGATACACCGGGGAGCCCGTTGTTCTCGCCCGCCTGCCACCACTGCCCGGCGACGATCTGATTGCCCGCCGGCAGGCGCGCCGACCAGGTCAGCCCGAGATCGCGCTGCAGGGCGCGTTCGCTGCGGACGTCCTCGTTCAGCGCATGGACCGGCTGGCCATTCACCGCCACCAGGCGGCCGGGCACCATCGGGTAGAGGTCTTCGGCATTGGGCGAGAGTTTCTTCACCCGCTGCTCGAAGCTGTCCTTCTCGGCGGGCAGGATGTTCAGCGCGAAGTGATTGGGTGCGTTCGCCGGCAGTTGTGCGTGCCAGGTGTCCAGCAGCTCGCCGCGCAGCAGCGCGATGAGCGCCATCGCCAGCAGGATCAGGCCGAAGGCCAGGCTCTGTCCGGCGGCCGCCAGCGGGTGGCGCAGCAGTTGTCCGAGGCCGAGGCGCCAGGACAGGCTGGCGCCCTGCAGCGCGCTGCGAAGTCCGCGCAGGGCGAGCAGCATGATGAAGCCGAGGATCACCGCGGCGATGGCGCCGCCGCCGAGCAGGGCGAGGGTGAGCTTCAGGTCCAGGCTCAGGCGCCACATGATCAGGCCCAAGGCGAGCAGCGCGCAGGCATAGGCCATCCAGGTACGCATGGGCACGGGCAGCAGGTCGCTGCGCAGTACCCGCAGCGGCGGCACGCGGCCGAGGGCGGCCAGCGGCGGCAGGGCGAAGCCGACGAGGGCGACGAAGCCGGTGGCCATGCCGGCCAGTGCGGGGAAGATTCCGGCTTCGGGGATCTGCGGCGGCAGCAGGTTGCCCAGCAGGTGCATCAGGCCAAGCTGGGCGAGCCAGCCGAGGAAGGCGCCGCAGAGGCTGGCGAGCAGTCCCAGCGTGAACAGTTGCGTGCCGTACAGCAGCAGGGCTTCCCGGTGCGACAGACCGAGGCAGCGCAGCAGCGCGCTGGCGTCGAAGCGGCGGCTGGCGAAGCGGTTGGCCGACAGCGCCACGGCGACGCCTGCGAGCAGCACGGCGGCGAGGCTGGCGAGGTTCAGGTAGCGTTCGGCGCGACCCAGGGCGTCGCCGATCTGCCGGTTGCCGTGGTGGGCGTCCTGCAGTTGCTGGTTGGCGGCGAGGCTGTTCTTCGTCGCCTGGCGATAAGCCTGCAGCGCCTCGGGCGGGCCGCCCCAGAGGTCGCGGTAGCGCACGCGGCTGCCGGGCTGCACCACGCCGGTGGCATCCAGGTCCTGCAGGTTCATCAGCACCCGTGGCGTCAGGCTGTAGAAGTCGCCGGCGCGATCCGGCTCGTAGGTCAACACGCGAGCGATGCGCAGGGGCGTGCGGCCGATGTCGACACTGTCGCCGACCTTCAGCTCGAGGCTTGCCAGCAGTCGCGATTCGACCCAGATTTCCCCCGGCTGCGGGCGGCCGCCTTCGATCTCGGGCTGCAGGGGTTCCGGCGCGCTCTTGAGTTCGCCGCGCAAGGGGTAGCTGTCGCCCACCGCCTTGACGCTGCTGAGCTGGATGCCCTGGTCGGTGGCCACCACGCTGGAAAACTCGACGCTGCGTGCGTGCTGCAGGCCGAGCCTGAGGCCGCTGTCGACCTGCTCGCCGGTGGCGGGCCGGGTGCCGCTGAGCACCAGGTCGGCGCCGAGAAATTCGGCGGCGCGCACCAGCATCGCGGCGTTCAGCCTGGCGCTGAAGTAGCCGATGGCGGAGCTGGCCGCCACGGCGACCAGCAGGGCGAAGAACAACACCCGCAACTCGCCGCTGCGCCCTTCGCGCCACAGTTGGCGCAGGGCGAGGCGGAACAGGTTGGGCAGCGACAGTGACTTCATCGGTTCTCGTCCGTCAGGGTTCGGCGTGGTCGATCAGGTGGCCGCTTTCCAGGCGGATCAGACGTTGGCAGCGATGGGCCAGGCGTTCGTCGTGGGTCACCAGCACCAGGGTGGTGCCACGCTCGCGGTTGAGCTCGAACAGCAGGTCGCTGATGCGCTCGCCGGTGGTGGTGTCGAGGTTGCCGGTGGGTTCGTCGGCGAACAGCACGTCCGGCTCGGCGGCAAAGGCGCGGGCGATGGCGACTCGTTGCTGCTCGCCGCCGGAGAGCTGGCGGGGGTAGTGGGTCAGGCGCTGGCCGAGGCCGACGCGCTCCAGTAGCTCGCGAGCGCGTTGCCGGGCGTCCGCCCGGCCGTCGAGCTCCAGCGGCAGCATGACGTTTTCCAGAGCGTTGAGGCTGTCGAGCAGTTGGAACGACTGGAATACGAAGCCGACATGGGCGGCGCGGACGCGCGCGCGCTGGTCTTCATCCAGGCTGCCCAGCGAATGGCCGAGCAGGAGGATGTCGCCGCCCGACGGCAAGTCCAGCCCGGCGAGCAGGCCCAGGAGGGTGGACTTGCCCGAGCCCGAGCTGCCGACGATGGCCAGGCTGTCGCCGCGGGAAAGATCGAGGGAGAGGTCGTGGAGGATGGTCAGCTTGCCTTCCGCGCTGGAAACAACCTTGCTAAGGTTCCGCGCGGTGAGAATGCGTTCGCTCATGGAGAATCCGATGCGTGCATGGCTAATGGGCGGCTGCCTGGCGTTGCTTCTGATTGCGCAGCAGGCCGCGGCGCAGACGCTGTTGATCGTCGGCGATAGTATCAGCGCCGGTTTGGGGCTGGATACCAGCCAGGGGTGGGTGAGCCTGCTGGACAAGCGCCTGAAGGCGCAGGGTTTCGACTACCGGGTGGTCAATGCCTCGATCAGCGGTGACACCAGCGCGGGTGGCCTCGCGCGCCTGCCGGCGCTGCTTTCGGAGCAAAAGCCCGCGCTGGTGGTGATCGAGCTGGGTGGCAATGACGGGCTGCGCGGAATGGCCCCGGCGCAATTGCAACAGAATCTTAGCGACATGGTTCAGCAGTCGCGGAAGGCGGGGGCCAAGGTGCTGTTGCTGGGCATGAAGCTGCCGCCGAACTACGGCCCGCGCTACACCGATGCCTTCGCCCGGGTGTTCGAGAGCGTGGCCCGGGAGCAGCAGATCGCGCTGGTGCCGTTCTTCCTCGACGGGGTCGGCGGCGTGCCGTCGATGATGCAGGCGGACGGAATCCATCCGGCCACCGTCGCGCAACCTAAACTGCTCGACAACGTCTGGCCGACGCTCAAGCCATTGCTCTGAGAAACCGCAGTATCAAGGCTTCCCCGCGAACGGCCTTTCGGCTATGTTTGCGCACCCTTCTGGAACCCCCTATGCCGCGCCCCGCCTGGACCCACTTCGCCTACCAGTTGATCGAACCCGACGAGCAGCTGGATCTGTTCGCCTGCCGCGAGGTCCGGGTGCACCTCGTTGCGCGTCAGCTGGAGCTGGGGACGCCGGCCGACCGCACGCTCTGCGGCAGCCTGCTGCCGGCCCAGCCGCTCTGGCGCGGACTTGAGAAGCCGCTGCTGCGCGACCGGCGCATCTGCAGCGCCTGCCTGAAACAACTGGAACAGGAAAAGCGCGGCGCGCGGACCTCCTGGCTCGTCTGATATCTCCCAGTGACGTGGTTCGCAATGGTAAACTGTTACCCCTTTGCCCATTGCCCTTGTCAAGGATTCCCGGATGTTGTCGCGCGTTATTGCCGCCTGCTCGCTGTCCTTAGCCGCGCTGCTCTCGGCCGGCCCCGTTTCCGCCATTGAATTGCCATTGCCGGCTCAGGGCGACGATATCGTCGGCCAGGTCCAGGTGATCAAGGCCAAGTACGAAGACACTTTTGCCGACCTCGGCGAGAAGTACGGCCTCGGCTACTCCGAAATGCTGGCTGCCAACCCGGGCGTCGATGCCTGGCTGCCGGGCGTGGGCACCGAAGTCATCATTCCGACCCGCTTCATCCTCCCGGCGGGGCCGCGCGAAGGCGTGGTGATCAACCTGGCCGAGTACCGCCTGTACTATTTCCCCAAGGACAAGAACGTCGTCTACACCTACGCCCTGGGTATCGGTCGCGAGGGTTGGGGTTCGCCGGTCGGCAGTACCAGCGTGATCGCCAAGACCAAGGACCCGGCCTGGTATCCGCCGGCTTCGATTCGTGCCGAGCACGCTGCCGATGGCGATCCGCTGCCGTCCGTGGTGCCGCCGGGGCCGGACAATCCGCTGGGTCCGTACAAGATGAGCCTGGGCTTCCACGGTTACCTGATCCACGGCTCGAACAAGAAGTTCGGTATCGGTACCCGTACCAGTCACGGCTGCTTCCGTATGTACAACTGGGACGTGACCCAGTTGTTCTCGATGATTCCGGTGGGCACCAAGGTGCGCATCATCAACGAGCCCTACAAGTTCGGCCGCAGCGAAGGCAAGATCTATCTCGAGGCCCATGCGCCGATCGACGACAACGGCAATCCGTCGGTGGTCGACAAGCACACTGCGGTGATCAATGCGCTGCTCAAGCGTGAAGACATCGCCAGTCAGATGCAGATGGACTGGAACGTGGTCCGTGAAGTGGTGGCTGCCGAAGATGGCCTGCCGGTCGCCATTGCCCAGCCGCAAGCGGAGGGCGCTCCGGTGGCGGCCACTGTCGATCAGGACGCCATGTCGCTGCAGTAACTCGTACTGCTATGAAAGAGCCCGCTTCGAGCGGGCTTTTTCTTGCCCGTCATTTCCCGTGGGCATGCTTTCTGTCGGCGCAAGAGAAATCGCAGGCATAAAAAAACCGACCCCGGGGGGTCGGTTTTTCGAACAGATCCGAAGATCTATTACTTGCGGCTGGCTTTGTCCAGCATACGCAGGGCGCGCTCGTTAGCCTCGTCAGCGGTCTGCTGGGCTTTCTGAGCGGCGGCCAGAGCTTCGTCAGCCTTGCGATAGGCTTCGTCAGCACGGGCTTGAGCGCGAGCAGCAGCGTCTTCAGTAGCAGTCAGACGAGCTTCGGTTTCTTTGGAGTTGCTGCTGCAACCGGTGGCCAGAACAGCGGCCAGAGCCAGAGCAGAGAATTTCAGAACGTTGTTCATCGTGTTCCCCTTAAGGTGGACATTTCCATTAAAAGCAATCTCCCAGGACTGGGAAATTAGCCGGACTACATAGTACTCATTACTTGTAGTAAGTAAACTGACCGGACGCAAGTACGGCACTTTTTTTTCATGTTAGGACGGTCTTTGCAGTTGCCCGAGGCGGATTTGGGCAAAAACTGTCCAATCTGGCAAAGGAGTGTTTCCAATGGGTGTCAGCAGGGAGGATAGCCTGTTTCCGGTGGTGGGGAACCAAGCTGTCAGATGATTGTCACTAATCATCGAGCAACTGTTTAATCGCCGTAATGAGTTGTCCGAGTGACAACTTGCAGGGCGTGAAGAAAGTGTGATGGCATAACGAAAAAGCCCGGCTAATTGCTTAGCCGGGCTTTTTCATGATCTGGCGGTGAGGGAGGGATTCGAACCCTCGATACGATTTCTCGTATACACACTTTCCAGGCGTGCTCCTTCAACCGCTCGGACACCTCACCAGATTTCTCGACAGCGCTGTGTCTGTCGAGGCGCGCACTTTACTCAAAGGTTTGTCCGAACGCAAATGTTTTTTGCATGCTTTTTTCAACGGATTCATCGGCTTAAGGAGAATAGGCCGGATCGCGGGTACACTGGCGCCTTCTGATACCAGGGAAAGCGCATGGCGAGCTGGGACATCTTCTGCAGTGTGGTCGACAACTATGGCGACATCGGTGTCACCTGGCGCCTGGCGCGCCAATTGGCGGTCGAGCACGGGCAGGCGGTACGCCTGTGGGTGGATGACCTGGCGGCTTTCGTGCGCATCTGCCCCCAGGCCGATGTGCAGGCGCAATCACAGCGGCTGTCCGGCGTGGAGATTCGGCATTGGCCGCAGGCCTGGCGCGATACCGATGCGGCGGATGTGGTGATCGAAGCCTTCGCCTGTGCCATGCCGCCTGCCTATATAGAAGCGATGACCCGGCGGCCGAAGCCTTCGCTGTGGCTGAACCTCGAATATCTCAGCGCCGAGCCCTGGGTGGAGTCCTGCCACGGCCTCCCATCCATGCAGCCCAACGGCCTGCAGAAATACTTCTATTTCCCCGGCTTCACACCGCTCACCGGCGGGTTGCTGCGTGAAGGCGATCTGATCCGGCGCCGGGATGCTTTCCAGTCCGATCCCGATAGCGGCGCTCGTTTCCTCGAAAGCCTCGGCGTGCAGGTACGCTACGGGGAGCGGCGCATTTCCCTGTTCGCCTATGAAAACCCCGGGCTCGCCGGCTGGCTGGACGCCTTGGCCGAGGGGGCGACGCCAACCCTGCTGCTGGTGCCCGAAGGGCGGGTGCTGGGTGATGTCCGGCGCTGGGCGCAGCGGCCGCTGGGGGTAGGGCAGGGCTGCGAGCGTGGCGCTCTTCGCGTGCAGGTGCTGCCGTTCGTCCGCCAGGAAGACTACGACCCGTTGCTGTGGAGCTGCGACATCAACGCGGTGCGTGGCGAGGACTCCTTCGTCCGCGCGCAGTGGGCCGGGCGCCCCTTCGTCTGGCACATCTACCAGCAGGAGGACGACCTCCATCTGGAAAAGCTGGAGGCCTTCCTGGCGCTGTTCGCCGAGGGCATGGATGCGTCGCTGCGGGAGGCGTTGAGCGATTTCTGGCTGGCCTGGAACGGGCGGGGGGAGGCCGGTGAGGCCTGGCGAAGACTGGACGGGCGGCTGCCGGAATGGTCCGCGTGGGTTGGCAATTGGCAGCGGCGTTTGACCGAACCAACCGATCTTGCCGCGGGGCTGGTGCGTTTTTATACAAATTGGCTATGATATGGCCCCTGATTTTTGTCTCCAATCCAATCGGATAATCGTATGAAAACCGCACAAGAGTTCCGCGCTGGCCAGGTTGCCAACATCAATGGCGCCCCCTGGGTCATCCAGAAGGCCGAGTTCAACAAGTCCGGCCGTAACTCCGCGGTCGTCAAGATGAAGCTGAAGAACCTGCTGACCGGTGCCGGCACCGAGACCGTGTTCAAGGCCGACGACAAGCTGGAGCCGATCATCCTCGATCGCAAGGAAGTCACCTATTCCTACTTCGCGGACCCGCTGTATGTCTTCATGGACACCGAGTTCAACCAGTACGAAATCGAGAAAGACGATCTGGAAGGCGTGCTGACCTTCATCGAAGACGGCATGGCCGACGTCTGCGAAGCGGTCTTCTACAACGAGAAAGTCATCTCCGTTGAACTGCCGACCACCATCGTTCGCGAAATCGTCTACACCGAGCCGGCTGTCCGTGGCGACACCTCCGGTAAAGTGATGAAGACCGCTCGCCTGAAGAACGGTGCCGAGCTGCAGGTTTCCGCGTTCTGCGAAATCGGCGACTCGATCGAAATCGATACCCGCACCGGCGAGTACAAGTCCCGCGTCAAGGCCTGAGCCTGAACCGAGACAAGAAAAAGCCCGGCTGATGCCGGGCTTTTTCGTTTCTGCCGTCTGGCTTTTCTCAGACGCTCACGTTCAGGCGTACGTCGATGTTACCGCGGGTGGCGTTGGAGTAGGGGCAGACCTGGTGAGCCTTGGCGACCAGGTCCTGGGCATCGGCCAGATCCAGTCCCGGCAGGTTGATGTTCAGTTCCACTTCCAGGCCGAACCCGCCGGGGATCTGGCCGATGCCGACCTTGCCGGTGATCGAAGCGTCCGCCGGGATTTGTTTCTTGCTCTGGCTGGCGACGAACTTGATGGCGCCGATGAAGCAGGCCGAGTAGCCGGCGGCGAACAGCTGTTCCGGGTTGGTGGCTTCGCCGCCCGCACCGCCCAGTTCGCGCGGCGTGCTCAGTTTCACGTCGAGGATGCCGTCCGAGGAAACGGCGCGGCCGTCGCGGCCTCCGGTGGCGGTAGCGGTGGCGGTGTAGAGAGCTTTGATGGTTTGCATGGTGGTGTCTCCGATTGTCTTGCTGGTTAATATCTTGTGCGCTAAGCAGTGCGTGGGGATAAAGTTAGTTCGATTTAATTTAGTGCGCAAGATAAATGCTGGAAGATTTCGGACTAAAGAACGGTGCGCTCAGGCATAAGCCCCGGATCATGGGGCTTGCAGCTGTTCGCGCAGCTCCACCAATTCCTGTTGAAGTTGCTGGAGCTTTTCCAACGTTAGACGGCTGCTGGCGAGGATGCAGCCTGGAATGCTCTCCGCCTGTCGGCGCAGTTCGCGACCCTTGTCGGTCAGGCGCAGCTGCACCACGCGCTCGTCGGCCTGGCTGCGGGTGCGGGTGATCAGGCCTTCGGCTTCCAGGCGCTTGAGCAGAGGGGTGAGGGAGCCGGGGTCGGTGAGCATCCGCGCGCTGATTTCGCCGACGGTGATGCCGTCGCCTTCCCACAGCACCAGCATGGCGATGTATTGCGGGTAGGTGAGCCCCAGTGCCTGCAGCAGCGGCTTGTAGACTTTGGTCATCTGCAGGGAGGTGGAGTAGAGGGCGAAGCACAACTGGTTGTCGAGTTTGAGTGCTTCGCAGGTCGGGTCTGGCCGGGCCATCGCACGTCTCCTGGATAGAGAGCCTGGGGAGACGCCCTGGGGGAGCGTCCGGAGTGAGCAGATAATTGCGCATTAATTTAGCGCGATGGCTATTTGTTGAACAGCTGTCTCATCGATTCCCGCCGCGGACGCGCCCCGGTCTCCCGTCAGGCGCGGAAGCCTTCGACGATGTACTCCGCCAGCTTGTCGGTGACCGGCGTCATCTTTGCCCCGCGCAGCAGTACGATGCTGGCGTTGGGCAGCAGCGGCAGCCCCTCCTCCTCGCCGAGGATGCGCAGGTTGCCGGTCAGCAGGCTGCGCAGTTGCGCGGTCACCGCCAGGCCGGCGCTGGCCACCGCGAACAGCGCCGACAGGCTTGGGCTGCTGTAGGCGATGCGGTAGTCGATTTCCAGTGCTTCCAGGGCGTTGCAGGCCCAGGCGCGGCAGAAGCAGGTGGTATTGAACATCGCCAGCGGCAGAGGGCGCTGGTCCTGCGGGCAGAAGCCTTCGGCGGCCATCCAGACGAAGGGTTCCTGGCGCAGCAACTGGCCGATCTCGGTGCCGGGTTCGCGGGTCACGATGGACAGGTCGAGGTCGTTGCGCATCAGCAATTGGGCTGACGAGTCGCAGTGCACTTCCACCTGCACGAGCGGATAGGCCTGGGCGAAGCGCGAAAGAATCTCCGGCAGGAAGCGCATCACGTAGTCGTCCGGCGTGCCGATCTTCACCGCGCCGACCATGTGCGGCTGGCGCAGGGTGTTGAACACCTCGCCCTGCAGGCGCAGGATGCGCCGCGCAAAGCCCAGCAGTACCTGGCCCTCCGGCGTCAGGCGCACCTGCCGTCCATCACGCTCGAACAGCGCGCGTTCCAGCACGTCCTCTTCCAGGCGTTTCATCTGCATGCTCACCGCCGACTGGGTGCGGTTGACCACCTCGGCGGCGCGGGTGAAGCCGCCGTGATCGGCAATGGCGACGAAGGTGCGCAGCAGTTCGCTGTCGATGCTGGGGAAGCTGCCCATTCATCAATCTCCGAGATGGAATGCATAAGAATGATTCGTTGGATTGATCTTAGCGCCGAGGCGAGACTGCATCCAGGCCCACATGGAGGGATGCACGATGAAAGGTCAACCGGGTTTCGTATCGATGTTCCATCATGCTCACGAGGCGCCGGCCGCGCCGCTGTGGAAACGTGCCCTGAAGCGGTTGCTGCAATGGCACGAACTGGCTCGTCAGCGCCGCCTGCTGGCTGGCTTGAGCGATGAGGCGCTCAAGGATATCGGCCTGAGCCGTGCCGATATCCAGGAGGAAATCGAGCGTCCATTCTGGATCGATGCCCTGAAACGCTGAGCTGTACGGGCGGCACGCGAGATCGTCGTGCCGCCCGCTGTCGTGCTGGATCAAACACTTTGCCAGGGAATGCTCATGTCTTCGAACTACCACCTCGCCCAAGTCAATATCGCCAAGGCCCGCGCACCGCTGGACCAGCCCCTGATGAAAGGCTTCGTCGATCAACTGGACGCCATCAACCGGCTGGCCGAGGCGAGCCCCGGGTTCATCTGGCGCCTGCAGACCGATGAGGGCGATGCCACTTCGATCCGTGCCTTCGACGACCCGCTGATCATCGTCAACCTGTCGCTCTGGACGTCCGTCGAGGCGCTGCGTGAGTACGTCTACGGCGGTGAGCATCTCGCCGTGCTGCGCAACAAGCGCGACTGGATGGAGAAGCTGCCGACGCCGAGCCTGGCGCTGTGGTGGCTGCCGGCCGGAGAGTTGCCCGATGTATGGATGGCGCGGCGCAAGCTGGAGCTGTTGCAGGCGCAGGGAGCTTGCGATGAGGTGTTCACCTTCGCCAGGCCCTACCCGATGCCGGGACGTGTCGCGGTACCGTCCTGAGCGATCGGCGCGCCGGGACGTAGGGTTTGGCGCTAGGCTCTAGGGCCTGTCCGGTCGTGGAGTGTGTCGATGCCGATTGCCGAGTCGCTGTCCGTCAAACAGGCCCGCCGCCTGGCGCTGGCCGCCCAAGGGTTCACGCAGCGGCGGCCGGCCGAGGTCCAGCGCCGCCACGTCCGGGCGATGCTGGAGCGCCTGGGCGTGTTACAGATCGACTCGGTGAACGCGCTGGTGCGATCCCATTATCTTCCGCTGTTCTCGCGGCTGGGCACCTATCCCCTGGCGATGCTGGAGGAGGCCGCCTGGAGTTCGGGGCGCCAGCGGCGTCTGTTCGAATACTGGGGGCACGAGGCCTCGCTGCTGTCGCTGGAGCTCTATCCGCTGATGCGTTGGCGCATGCGCCGGGCGTCGGAGGGGCGCGGCATCTACCAACAGCTCGCCCGCTTCGGCCGCGAGCAGCAACCGGTAATCCGCCGGGTGCTGGACGCCGTGCGTGACCAGGGTGCCTTGGGCGCCGGCAGCCTGAGCAGCCGTGAGGAGCGCGCCGGCCCCTGGTGGGATTGGAGCGCGGAAAAACATGCGCTGGAGTGGCTGTTCGCCGCCGGCGAGGTGACGGTCGCCGGCCGACGCGGATTCGAACGTCTCTACGACCTGCCCGAACGGGTGTTGCCGCCGTCGATGCTGGCCGGAGCCGAGCCGGACGAGCCCGAGGCCCAGCGCCGGTTGCTGCTGCATTCGGCGCGCGCCCTTGGCGTGGCGACGGAAAAGGACTTGCGCGATTACTTCCGTCTCGAGCCCGGCGACAGCAAGGCACGCCTTGCCGAGCTGGTGGAGGAGGGTGCGCTGTTGCCGGTGCGGGTACAGGGCTGGCAGGCGCAGGCCTATTGCCCCGCGGATGCGGTGATCCCACGCAAGGTCGCGGCCAGTGCGTTGTTGTCGCCGTTCGACTCGCTGGTGTGGGAGCGCGCCCGTACCGAGCGGTTGTTCGACTTCCGTTACCGCCTGGAGATCTACACGCCGCAGCACAAGCGCGTCTATGGCTACTACGTGCTGCCGTTCCTCTTCGGCGAGCGCCTGGTGGCGCGGGTGGACCTGCGCGCCGAGCGGGCCAGGGGGCAACTGGTGGTGCATGCGGTGCATGACGAAACGCCGGGACCGGACGAGGCCGCCTGGAGCATGTTGGCCGAACGACTGGGCGAGATGGCTGACTGGCTGGGCTTGCAGCGGGTGACGGTGCATTGCCGGCGGCCGTCGGGCGTGCGTCTGAAGGCGTTGCTGCGGGCGCGTTGAGGAAGGGCGAGCGGAGGCCGCTCGCCGATATCGCTCTAGCGGCGCACCTGCTTCAGGGTTTCCGCGATGAGGAAGGCCAGTTCCAGGGATTGGTCGGCATTCAGGCGCGGATCGCAGTGGGTGTGGTAGCGATCGCTCAGCCCGGCCTCGGTGATGGGGCGGGCACCGCCGATGCACTCGGTGACGTTCTGCCCGGTCATCTCGATGTGGATGCCGCCGGCGTAGCTGCCTTCGGCCCGATGCACCTCGAAGAACTGCCGCACCTCGGTGAGCACGCGCGCGAAGTCGCGGGTCTTGTAGCCGCTGGAAGCCTTGATGGTGTTGCCGTGCATGGGGTCGGAACTCCACAGCACCTGCCTGCCTTCGCGCTGTACGGTCTGGATCAGGCGCGGCAGGCCGTCGCCGACCCTGTCGGCGCCCATCCGTACGATGAGGTTGAGGCGGCCGGGCTCGTTGTCCGGGTTGAGGAGGTCGATCAGGCGGATCAGCTCCTCGCTGTCCATGCTCGGGCCGATCTTCACGCCGATGGGGTTGCCAACGCCGCGCAGCATTTCCACATGGGCGCCATCGAGCTGGCGGGTGCGGTCGCCGATCCACAGCATGTGCGCCGAGCAGTCGTACCAGTCGCCGGTCAGGCTATCGCGGCGGATGAAGGCTTCCTCGTAGTTCAGCAGCAGCGCTTCGTGGGCGGTGAAGAAACTGGTTTCGCGCAACTGTGGCGCGGTGTCCAGGCCGCAGGCGCGCATGAAGGCGAGGGTTTCGTCGATGCGGTCGGCGAGCTGCTGGTAGCGCTCGGACAGCGCCGAGTTGGCGATGAAATCCAGGTTCCACTGGTGCACCTGGTGCAGGTCGGCGAAGCCGCCGCCAGCGAAGGCGCGCAGCAGGTTCAGCGAGGCGGTGGACTGGTGGTAGGCCTGCAACAGGCGCTCGGGGTCCGGCACGCGGCTTTTCTCGTCGAAGCCGATGCCGTTGACGATGTCGCCGCGGTAGGCCGGCAGCGTCACGCCGTCGACGGTTTCCTCGCCGGAAGAGCGCGGCTTGGCGAACTGCCCGGCCATGCGCCCGACCTTCACCACCGGGCAGCCGGCGGCGAAGGTCATCACCACGGCCATCTGCAACAGCACCTTGAAGGTGTCGCGAATCTTCGCCGCGGAGAACTCGGCGAAGCTCTCGGCGCAGTCGCCGCCCTGCAGCAGGAAGGCGCGGCCGGCGGTGACTTCGGCGAACTGCCGGCGCAGCTCGCGGGCCTCACCGGCGAACACCAGCGGGGGAAAGCCGGCCAGGGCGCGTTCGACGTCGCTCAGGCGCGCGCTGTCGGGGTAGGTGGGTTGTTGCTGGATCGGCTTGCTTCTCCAGCTGTCGGGACTCCAGGGCAGGCTCATCGGTGGCTCGTTCGCGGCTAGGGGCGGTGATCGCTCATGGTATCAGCTCGCCCCGTGCGCAGCGCGCCTTCAGTGTACCGGCAGCGGTGCGAGCGGCGCGGTGCCGGGCAGGTCGCGGCGCAGTTCGGCGATGTGCTCGCGTACGGTGCGGCGATAGCTGTCCTTGTCCACGTAATAGGCCATGCGTTCGAGCGGCAGGTACTGGTAGCCGCCGTCGATGCGTTGGCCGGCAAGCATCCGTTTCAATTGGCGGAAACGCTCGGCGACCGGGTTGCCCGCGGCCAACTGGCGGATGTAGAGCGCGACCAGTTCGGCCTGCTCGGCGCGCCCCTGCCAGCCAAGGCCCGAGGCCTCCAGCATGCCGAGCATGAACAGGTCGTCGTACTGCGGGTGGAAGGCGTTGAGGTACAGCTGCGGCGCGGCGCAGTCGTTGGGCCAGTTGAGCTGCGCGCGGTCGATGAAGGGGTAGTCCAGGCGGTAGCCGGTGGCGAGCAGGATCAGGTCGTAGTCCTGGCGTTCGCCATCGCTGAACACTACGCGTTGACCTTCCAGGCTGCGCACGTCGCGGCGCGCGCGGATGTCGCCGTGGGCGAGGTGGTGCAGCACCAGCGAGTTCACCACCGGGTGCGATTCGTACAGGCGGTGGTCGGGATCGGGCAGTCCGTAGTCCGACGGACGACCGATCAGCAGGCGCAGCAGTGCCGCGTCGAGCCGTTGCTTGAGCGGGCGCGGCAGGCGGACCAGGTTGCCGAAGGTGTCGATTGGCCGGCCCAGGCAGAACTTGGGCAGGAAGTGGTAGCCGCGACGCACCGAAAGGTCCACGGAGCGTGCGCGGTGCACGGCGTCCACTGCGATGTCGCAGGCGGAGTTGCCGCAGCCGACGATCAGCACGCGCTTGTCGGCGAAGCAGTCGGCGTTGCGGTACTGGCTGGCATGGAGGATTTCGCCGCTGAAGTCGCCCGGCAGCTCTGGCTGGTTGGGTGTATGCAGGGCGCCGTTGGCGATCAGCACGCCGTCGAACAGTCCTTCGTGCACCGTGCCGTCGCGCTCGCAGCGCAGCCGCCAGCCGCGCTCCTGGCGGAGCAGGGCGGTGACCCGTGTATTGAAGCGGTAGTGGCTGCGCAGGCCGTAGTGCCGCGCGTAGGCATGGAAGTAGTGGAGCACCTGCGTGTGGTGCGGATAAGGGGGGACGTCCATGTCCATTGGAAACTCGTCGAACTGGGTCGTGCCCTTGGAGGAAATCAGGTGGGCGGAGTGGTACAGGGTACTGTGGGGATTGCCGATGTCCCACAGGCCACCGACATCGCCGTGCAGTTCGAAGCCGGTGAAGGGGATACCGTACTTCTGCAACTGGCGGGCGGCGGCGAGGCCGGCCGGACCCGCGCCGATAATGGCATACATGCTGGGTTGTGCCTCTTGGGCTGTTATTCTTGCGGCTTTCGGGCCTGGCAGTCGGTTCCTGGCTGCTCGGGTTGTTCATGCCTGTTTTTGAAGGATTATCACGTGCTTCAGCCCTCGCTGTTCAATGGCAAACCGCGCCGTCTGTGCATCCTGGCGGACCGCAATGTCACAGTCGCCTTCCGGGAGGAACGCGCATGAGCGAGGAACGCCTGATCGTCGAGGAGCGCGATGCGTTCGGGGTGATCCGGGTCGTGGAGAGCGGCGACTTCCGCTACCTGGAGTTCGGCGACGAGGTCGAGCAGAGCTGTGTGCTGATGCAGGATCCCTGCTGGCTGGAGTACGACTACTCGCGGGCCATGCTGCTCGGCGGGTTGTGCCATGCGCACCCGCGCCGTGCCCTGTTCCTGGGCTTCGGTGCCGGTAGCCTGACCCAGGCCTGCCTGAAGTACCTGCCGCTGGAGGAGGTGGAGGCCGTCGAGCTGCGGCCGGCGATTCCCCGGCTGGCCCGCGAGCACCTGGGGCTGGGCGATGATCCGCGCCTGGACCTGCGCGTGGGGGACGCGGTGGAGGAGCTGGCGAACTGCGAGCCGGCGGACCTGATCTTCCTCGACCTCTATACCGACACCGGTCCCGCGCCTGCGCACATCGCCTGGGACTTCCTCGGCGCCTGCCGCGAGCGCCTGCGTCCCGGCGGCTGGCTGGTGATCAACCAGTGGAGCACCGACGATGGCCGTCCGCTGGGCGCCGCGCTGTTGCGCGGGCGCTTCCACCGTCATTACTGGGAGTGTCCGGTGCCGGAGGGCAACGTGATCGTCTTCGTGCCCGCCGAGCTGGACCAGGAGCTCAACCTGAGGGCCCTGAAGAAGCGCGTTGCGAGCCTGGAACCCAGGCTCGGTTATTCGCTGCGCGGTTACATCGACTCGCTGTGCCCGGCGCAGTGAACCGGGTGCGACTGCCTAGGGGATCTGGTAGCTGAAGGCGAAGTTGAGGCGCGGACTGCGCTGGTTGTTGTCCAGTGCGCGATCGCCGAACGGCTTGGCCACCTCCATCGACACCAGGTAGTGCTTGCGGTTGGACAGGCGTATGCCGACGGCCGCCGAGCCGAGCCGGGCATTGGGCAGGCCATCCTGGGTGTAGTGGGTGCGGGCGGTGTCCACCACCAGGTAGGGCTGGATCTGGTTGAGCACCGCGCTCTGGCGCAGGAAGGAGTAGTTCACCTCGTAGGCGGCGCCCCAGCCCTTGTCGCCGCTGGCCTGGTCGTCGGGGTAGCCGCGACCGAAGTTGTTGCCGCCATAGGTGACCTGTTCCGAGTCGGGCAGCACGTCGTCGGTCCACTGGAAGCCGGCGCTGACGACGCCTTGCCAGCGTTCGCCGAACTGGTCCTGCTGGGCGCCGTAGCCGAGCACGCGGGTGAAGTCCTTGCGGATGGGCTTCTCGGTTTCCGCGCCCATTCCGTTCAATCCCTGGTAGACCGCCAGGCTCCCGGCGCGCACGCGCTTGCTGGCGAACTGCTGGACCACCGTGTCCACGCCGACGACTCGCAGCTTGCTCTTCTGTTCGACGCGGTAGGGGATGTTCGGGTAGACCAGGTCGTAGCGGCTGGTGTCGTTCACCGTGTAGCCCCGCACGTTCACGTCCCAGGTCAGGTCGCGGCGCAGCAGCACGGGAATCCCGAGGCCGGCGCTGATCCGCTCGTTCTGCCGCTTGCGCGCGAACTCCAGGCCGTTGGCCAGGCGCAGGTTGTCGTCCGGGCGCGAGTTGTACTTGCTGTAGCCGGCCTGCAATTGCAGGCCGTTGTCGCCCAGCAGTTGGCTGTAGTTCCAGGCGCGGTAGTGCTCCTCGTCGTCGCCCGGCGGGTAGAGGTAGTTGAATTGCAGTTGCTCGCCCCAGCCGAGCAGGGACATCACTTGTGCGTTGAACAGGCCGCGCTGTTCGCCACGGCGCGAGTCGAGGTTCATGCCGGTGTTGAAGCGCTTGCTCTGGCCGGCCAGTTCCAGCACCGCGCCGCCGTCATTGGTGGTGGGCGGTTTGAGTGCCATTGCCAGTTGCAGGCCCGGTACGCGGTTCATTAGTACGCTGAAGCGCTCGAAGCTCGCGCGGGTCAGCGGTCGCTCGCTTTTCAGGCGGGCGATCCAGCGGTCCACGCGGGCCTGGTGCGCGCCCAGGTCGCCATTGCCGCGCACTTCCCTGATGTGGCCCTCCACCAGCACGATGCGCGCGCCGCCGCCACGAAAGTCCTGGTTGGGCACGTAGGCGAAGGAAATGAAGAAGCCGTCGTTCTGGTAGCGCTGGGTGATGGCCTTGGCCGCCGCTACCAGTTCGCTGACCTGGATCGGCCGCTGGGTCAGGGGCTCCAGCAGCGGGCGCCAGGTGTTCAGCGGGTAGTGGCCGCCGCCGGCGATCTCGATGCGCTTGAGCTGGATGCGTTGCTGCAGTATCTGGCCGGGTTGCCGGGCCGACGGCGCGGGTGCGCTGACCTTGGGCGCCGTCGGGCGAAGTTCGCCGCCTGGCACGTTGGGGCGGGGCAGGGTCTGTTCGATATCGGACCCCGGGAGCTGGATCGGACGCTCCGCCCACGCGAAAGGACTGGCCAGCAACAGGGTGAGGGTGGCGAGTGTGCGCATCTGGCTCCTCCGTGAGTCCGACTTCAGCGATGGCCAGGAGCCGCTCGTGGCTCCTGGCTACTGCGGTGTGGGTGAGATCAGGGTTATTGCCGGGGAGCCCCGATGCCAACTCCAAGACCCGCGCCCAGGCCGCCGAGCGCGCCGCCAACCGTGCCGAGCAGACCGCCCTGGGTCGTGCCGCCGCTGGTGGTGCCGACACCTGCGCCAACCGCAACGCCCGCGCCCTGCTCGGAGGTGCCTGCGCCGACGCCGGCCCCCGCCACCAGACCGCCCGTACCGAGCGCGCTGGTGACGCCACCCACCGCGCCGGTCACGCCGTTGAGCAGCCCGCCCACCGGGTTGCTGCTGCCCGTCGCGCCGCCCAGGCTACCGGTGACACTGCCGACCGCGCCGACCAGCCCGCCTACCGGGTTGCTGCCGCCCGTCGCGCCGCCCAGGCTGCCGGTGACACTGCCGACCGCACCGGTCACGCCGCCGACCAGCCCGCCCACCGGGTTGCTGCCGCCTGTCGCACCGCCCAGGGCGCCAGTGACAGTACCCACGGTGCTGGTGACGCCGCCGATGAGCCCGCCGACCGGGTTGCTGCCTGTCGTGCTGCCGCTGACCAGGCCGCCCGCATCGGTGACCACCTGCCCCGTATTGCTGACGATTCCGCCGACCGGGGCCAGCGCCGGGCTCTGGGCGGAGAGCTGATCGCCAGTCTGGGTCACCGCCGTGCCGACAGTGGTCAGCAGGTTGTTCACTGGCGCGCCCAGGCCGGTGGTTGTGCCGATGGTCTTGGTAGTGTTCTCCACGGCGCCCAACAGGTTCGTGGTGGTGCCGCTGAGCTGAGTGGTCAACTGGCTCAGCGGACCGGTGGTGACTGCTCCGGTGAGGGAGTCGCCGAGCATGGTGATCTTGCCGCCGACGCCGTCTACTACGCCACCCAGTTGCCCGGTGACGCCGTTGAGCGGGGTATTGGTCAGCAACGGGCCGTCGCCGATGGCGGCCACGGTATCTCCGAGGCTGCTGACAGCCTCGCCGGTGTGGCTGACCAGGTTGGTTGGGCCGGCCAGGGTGGTGCCGATGGCGTTGGGATTGTTGGCCAGGTTGCCCAGGCCGTCGGTGATGCCGTCGCCGACGTGATCCACGCCTGCGGCAAGCTGCTGGATGACGCCGCCGGTACCGTCGGTTACGCCGCTGCCGAGCAGCGGGACGTCGACGTTCTGGACCACGCCGCCGACGGTGCCGAGGGTGCCGCCGACGCTGGACACCACCTCGCCGGTTTCGCTCAGGATATTGCTGGTGGTGAGGTTAGGGGTGGTAGTGCCGCCGCCGGTGCCGCCGTCTCCACCGCCGGTGCCTCCAGTGCCACCGCCCGTGCCGCCAGTTCCACCGGTACCACCGCCGGTACCGCCCGTGCCGCCAGTCCCACCGGTACCGCCGCCGGTGCCACCGCCCGTGCCGCCAGTTCCACCGGTACCGCCGCCAGTTCCACCCGTGCCTCCCGTGCCACCGCCCGTGCCACCGGTACCGCCGTCAGTACCGCCGTCGCCGCTGCCTCCCGAGCCGCCGTCGCCGGAGCCCGCGCCGCCGTCCTGGCCGCTGTCGCTCGCGGAGCGATGATGACTACTGCCGCCGTGACTGCTGCATCCCTGCAGCGACAGGGCAACGACCAGAAGAGAAAGTGCGAAGACGCGAATCGGGCCTGACATGCGAGTTCCTCCATGAAGGATTAGATCCAGCGGAGGCTCGAACGGTACTTCCGACGAGTCACTGCGCTGCGCTCGATGTCAGTTGTAGAGATTTGTTTTCAATCGCGTAATTGGAACTTGTATATAGTCGTTTTGTTGTTATCAACTTATTGATTGGAAAGGATAATGTTTGAACTTGAATGCTTGCTTCGAGTGTTCTTAATACCTTGGATATAGTGCTTTTGATGCGGGCTCTGGAGTGAACTTACACGTTCATTCATTTTGCGTTGAAGCGGGCCTCGCGCTTTTCCTGCATGGCCCTGAAGCCTTCCTGGGCGTCTTCGCTGGAGAGCAGGCGGCTGGCCGTTGCCGGCAACTCGCGCGCGGCGGCCAGTTCTCCCTCGTCCAGGCACTGGCGGGCCGATGCCAGGGTGGCGCGGATGCCCAGTGGCGCCTGGGCAGCGACCCGCTGGGCCATCCACAAGGCGCGGGGCATCAGTTCCTCGGGCGCGGTGACTTCCTGCACCAGCCCCAGACGGCAGGCTTCGTGTGCATCGAACTGGTCGCCGGTGAGCAGCCAGCGCATGGCGTTGCCCCAACCGGCCACCTGGGGCAGGCGCAAGGTCGCGCCGCCGAAGGGGAAGATGCCGCGCTGTACTTCCAGTTGGGCGAAGCGTGCGTTGCTGGCGCACAGGTTGATATCGGCGGCGAGCATCAACTCGATGCCGAGGGTGAAGCAGTAGCCTTGGGCGGCGACCAGCAACGGCTTGCTCAGTCGGGGCCCGCCGAAGGTGCCCCAGGGATCCACGGCGCCGCTGGGCAATTGCCAGCCCGCCCGGAAGGTGTCGCTGACATCGGCCAGGTCGAGCCCGGCGGTGAAGTGCTCGCCGTGGGCGAACACCAGGGCGCAGCGCAGCCGGTCGTCACGCTCGTATTCGCCCAGGGCGAGCACCAGTTGATTGAGCATGTCCAGGTCGAATGCGTTGCGCTTTTCTACCCGGTTCAGGCCGAGCAGCAGAACGTGGTCGCGGTGCTCTCGGGTGATGCGGGGCTCGCGGCTGGGCTTCATCGATGGCCTCCGACGGGAAGGGGCCTGCTCGGTATAGTCGGCCTTGCCGAGCTCGTCCAGGTGGCGACCGTTCGCCGGGGCTTGTCTGAAAAGACGCACATGGCACAGGATTTTCCGGTATGATGCGCGCCGGCCAAGCTAAGGCCTCGTTTCGGACCCCGCATTTTTCCGCAGCTTTCACGCTCGGTCTGTGCGTCCGCTGTGCGGACTTCCTTGACGTATTCTTCCAATCTTCATTTCGCAAATCCCCGCTTCCAGCTGCCTGGGTGACTTCATTGTCGTACAGGGCATGCGCAGCTCGGCTCTTGGGTCTTTGCGGATGTATTTAGAGGCAAAACCCATGACCCAGGAAACCGGCGGCTTCGCCGCGCTCGGCATTCATCCCAATATCCTCGCGGCCATCGCCGCCGTCGGCTATGAAGAGCCGTCCCCGATCCAGGCCCAGTCGATCCCGGTGATCCTCGAAGGCCACGACATGATCGGCCAGGCCCAGACCGGTACCGGCAAGACCGCCGCCTTCGCGCTGCCGCTGCTGTCGAAGATCGACCCGAGCCGCCGCGTTCCGCAGGTGCTGGTACTGGTACCGACTCGCGAGTTGGCCCTGCAGGTCGCTACCGCGTGCGAAACCTACTCCAAGCAGATGCCGGGCGTTGGCGTCGTTGCCGTCTACGGTGGCGCGCCGATGGGCCCGCAGCTCAAGGCCCTGCGCCAGGGCGCCCAGGTCCTGGTAGCCACTCCGGGCCGCCTGTGCGACCACCTGCGTCGCGACGAGAACCTGCTCTCCACCGTCGAGCGCCTGGTCCTCGACGAAGCGGACGAAATGCTCAAGCTCGGCTTCATGGATGACCTCGAAGTGATCTTCGAGGCCATGCCGGCCAGCCGCCAGACCGTACTGTTCTCCGCGACCCTGCCGGCTTCGATCCGCAGCATTGCCGAACGTCACCTGAAAGAGCCCAAGCACGTCCGCATCGCCGCCAAGACCCAGACCGTCGCCCGCATCGAGCAGGTGCACCTGATGGTCCACGCCGACCAGAAGCCGGCCTCGATCCTGCGTCTGCTGGAAGTCGAGCAGTTCGACGCGCTGATCGGCTTCGTCCGTACCAAACAGGCCACCCTGGACATCGCCGAGCTGCTCGAGCGCCAGGGCTACCGTGCCGCCGCGCTGAACGGCGACATGCCGCAGGCCCAGCGTGAGCGCGTGATCGAGTCGCTGAAGGACGGCTCGCTGGACATCGTCATCGCCACCGACGTTGCCGCCCGTGGCCTCGACGTGGCGCGCATCACCCACGTACTGAACGTGGACATGCCGTACGACCCGGAATCCTACGTACACCGCATCGGCCGTACCGGCCGTGCCGGTCGTGAAGGTCGTGCGCTGCTGCTGGTGACCCCGCGCGAGCGCCGCATGCTGCAGGTGATCGAGCGTGTGACCGGTCAGAAGGTCGGCGAAGTTCGCCTGCCGGACGCCGACACCGTCCTTGAAGCCCGTCTGAACCGCCTGGCCACCGGTCTGCAGCCGCTGCTGGCCAACGCTGTTGCCAGCCGTGGCGCCGTGCGTGACGAGCTGTGCCGCCGCCTGGGTACCGACATGGACACCCTGGCTGCCGTGCTGCTGGCCAAGCTGACCGAAGGCAAGGCGCTGGACCTGGAATCGGTCCGCCGCGAACAGCCGCTGACCCCGGCCGCCCCGCGTGAGCGCAGCGACCGTTACGAGCGTGGCGATCGCGCCGAGCGCGGTGACCGTCCGGAACGCAGCGGCGAGCGTCGCCCGATGGCGCCGCCGTCGGAGGGCAAGTCCCGCTGCCGTACCGCCCTGGGCGCCCGCGATGGCGTGCAGGCGAAGAACCTGCTGGGCGCCATCCTCAACGAGGGCGGCCTGTCCCGCGAGGCCATCGGCCGCATCCAGATCCGCGAGACCTTCAGCCTGATCGAGCTGCCGGACGAGAACCTCGACCGTCTGCTGACCAAGCTCAAGGACACCCGCGTCGCCGGCAAGGCCCTGCGCCTGCGCCGTTACCGCGAAGACTGATCCTCAGTCGTTCGCGCATGAAAAAGCCCCGCCTCGGCGGGGCTTTTTCGTTTCCGGGGGGAGTTGCTGTCGGCACCTGGATGCCCTTGTAGGAGCGAGCTTGCTCGCGAAGCATTTCCCGGCGGCTCCGGTGTCGTGCGGTTCGCGAGCAAGCTCGTTCCTGCGAAAAGCCGCTTGTTCAGCCGAAGCGGTAGATGTCCATGCCCAGCGCGCCGAGGGTGAAGCCGGCGTGCTCCACGGTCATGGGCGCGCCGCCGGCGGCGCGTGCGAAGTACAGCGGCAGCAGGTGCTCATCGCTGGGGTGGTTGCGCATGGCCCAGGGCGCCTGCTGGCGATAGTCGAACAGGGCCGCGTCGTCATTGGCGGCCAGGCGTTCGGCCATCCAGTCGCGGAAGGCCTTGGCCCAGGGTTCGATGACGTCCGGCCCGGCGCGCCAGTCCAGCTCGCCGAGGTTGTGGGTAATGCTGCCCGAGCCGATCAGCAGAATGCCTTCCTTGCGCAGCGCACGCAGGGCCTTGCCGATACGATCCTGCATCGACGGGCCGAGGCGGCTGGGCAATGACAACTGCACCAGCGGAATGTCCGCGTCCGGGTACATCAGGCTCAGCGGCACCCAGGCGCCGTGGTCCAGCGGGCGCTCGGCATCGAGGATGGCGGGCAAACTGTCTTCGGCGAGCAGCTCGACGACGCGCGCCGCCAGCTCCGGCGAGCCGGGGGCGGGGTACTGCACGGCATAGAGTTCCGCCGGGAAGCCGTAGAAGTCGTGCCAGGTCGCCGGCCGGGCGGCGGCGGTGACGCGCAGGTCCGGGGTTTCCCAGTGGGCGGAGACCACCAGGATCGCCTTCGGCGTCGGCAGCTCGCCGGCCAGGCGCTTGAGTGGAGCCTCGCTGGCGCCGGGGGCCAGGGCCAGCATGGGAGAACCGTGAGAGATGAACAGGGTAGGGAGCATGGTGAACCTCGTTACAGGGATACCGCTATGTTCGCCCCTGGACTGATCGATAACCAGCATGGGTTTTTGACGATTTCGATCGAATTTGTCGATATCCGCCGTGAGGTGGCTGGCGCGGGGCGGGCCGATTGCGGATCATGTGGGACAACGCTTCTGGAATCGGGTCTTTCCCATGCAACACGACTTCTGGCAGGCGCGCTGGGCGCGCAATGAAATCGGCTTCCATCAGAACGAGGTGAACCCCGGGCTTGCGCGTCACTGGCCGGCGTTGCGGTTGCCCGAGGGGGCGCAGGTGCTGGTGCCGCTGTGTGGCAAGAGCCTGGACATGCTCTGGCTGGTGCAACAGGGGTACCGCGTGCTCGGTGTGGAGCTGGCGGAGCGCGCGGTACTCGACTTCTTCGCAGGGCTGGGCGTCGAACCCCAGGTGACCGAGGAGGGACAGGTTCGGCGCTATCGTCACGAGCGGCTGGAGATCCTCCAGGGGGATTTCTTCGACACCACCGCCGAGCAGTTGGGCGGGTGTGCAGCGCTGTATGATCGCGCCGCGTTGATCGCGCTGCCGCAGGATATGCGTCCGGACTACGTGGCTCATCTGCAACGCAATCTGCCGCCGCAGGTGCGCGGGCTGTTGGTGACGCTGGAGTACCCGCAGGCGGAAATGGACGGCCCGCCGTTCGCCGTCCTGGCCGATGAGGTACGCACGCATTTCGCCGAAGGCTGGCAACTGGTGGAGCTGGATCGCCTCGACGTGCTGGCGGAGAATCCCAAGTTCCTCAAGCGCGGCGTCAGCCGCTTGGACGAGGTGGTGTTCGACCTGCGACGCGGTTGAATCGCGGGCATGAAAAAGGGCGGCCCGAGGGTCGCCCTTTTTGCGTCTTGCGCCTTAGCGAGCCGCGGCGCGTAGGGCTTCGATGCGGTCTTCCAGCGGCGGGTGGCTCATGAACAGACCGGCCAGGCCGTGCTTGAGGCTGCCGTTGATGCCGAAGGCCTGCAGCGAGTCGGGCATCTGCACCGGCACGCCTTGTTCGGCGCGCAGGCGTTGCAGGGCGGCGATCATCGCGCCGCTGCCGGCCAGGTGGGCGCCGGCTTCGTCCGCGCGGTATTCGCGTTTGCGCGAGAACCACATGACGATGATGCTGGCGAGGATGCCCAGGACCAGTTCGGCGAAGATGGTCGCGACGAAGTAGCCGATGCCCGGGCCGTCTTCGTTCTTCAGGATGGCCTTGTCGACGAAGTTGCCGAAGATGCGCGCGAAGAACATCACGAAGGTGTTCACCACGCCCTGGATCAGCGCCAGGGTGACCATGTCGCCGTTGGCCACGTGGCCGATCTCGTGGGCCAGCACGGCTTTCACTTCCTCAGGGGAGAAGCGCTCCAGCAGGCCCTGGCTGACGGCGACCAGTGCGTCGTTCTTGTTCCAGCCGGTGGCGAAGGCGTTGGCTTCGTAGGCGGGGAAGATGCCCACTTCCGGCATCTTGATGCCGGCTTCGCGGGACAGTTCTTCCACGGTCTGCAGCAGCCACTGTTCATGACGGGTACGCGGTTGGCTGATGATCTCGGTGCCGGTGCTCATCTTCGCCATCCATTTGGAGATGAACAGCGAAACCAGGGAGCCGGCGAAGCCGAACACTGCACAGAATACCAGCAGGCTGCCGTAATTCTGGCCCGTGAATCGGTCCACGCCGAGCAGTTTCAGGGTGATGCTGGCGATCACCAGAACTGCCAGGTTGGTGGCCAGGAACAACAGGATGCGCATCATGGCGTAAAGCTTCTCCTCACGGCTGGATTAGGGGAAAACCGCTTGGGAGCGCGGCTTTCCGGATCGCCGGGCACAGCAGGGCCCAGGATCGCTGAATAGTATGCGGGGTATATACGGTTGCCCCCGAGGTGATTCAACTCGGGGACTATTTCAAACTGTGTCGCTTGGGCGCCCGAGGTCACTTTCGAAGAGTAGACGGGTCAAGCGGGCGATGCGGTCACTGTGACGACTGGCGAGGGCTTCGCGCAGCTGGTTGGCCAGGGAAGCCTGGTCGCGGCGCACGCTGGGCGGCAGGTCGTCGCTGGGCCGTACCGCGTGGGGGACGATGCGGGTCAGGCGGAGGAAGGCTTTTTCGCTGAGCACGGCCTGGTCCAGCGCTTCGTAACGAATGGTTGCGTCGAAGCGCAGGTAGCCTTCCTCGGCCAGCCACAGCAACGCGCCCAGGCAACTCTGGTGGCGGGTGCTGGGCAGGCCGAACTCGTCGGGCTCTTCCCGGCCGATCAGGTCCTCGATGTAGAGGGCGATCTTGCGCGGGAAGGCCTGGTAGAGCATCAGCAGGCCGGAAGCGGCATCCTTGTAGAAGTCGTCGATCTGCAGGTCCATTTATGCGCTGGGATTCACTGGCGATGATTTATTGGCGGTAGGCTTTCAGGAAGTTGCCGATGCGTCCGATGGCCTGTTCCAGGTCATCGAGACGGGGCAGGGTAACCACCCGGAAGTGATCCGGCCAGGGCCAGTTGAAGGCGGTTCCCTGAACGATGAGCAGCTTCTCGGAAAGCAGCAGGTCGAGGACGAATTTCTCGTCGTTGTGGATCGGGCAGACCTTCGGGTCGATGCGCGGAAACGCATAGAGCGCGCCCATCGGTTTCACGCAACTGACGCCGGGGATGTCGTTGAGCAGCTCCCAGGCGCGGTTGCGCTGTTCCAGCAGGCGCCCGCCGGGCAGTACCAGGTCGTTGATGCTCTGGTAGCCGCCCAACGCGGTCTGGATCGCGTGCTGGCTCGGCACGTTGGCGCACAGGCGCATGTTGGCCAGGATATCCAGGCCCTCGATGTAGCTCTGCGCCTTGTGCTTGGGGCCGGAAATGGCGATCCAGCCGGAACGGAAGCCGGCCACGCGGTAGGACTTGGACAGGCCGTTGAAGGTCAGGCAGAGCACGTCGGGCGCCAGGGAGGCGGTGGAGATGTGCTGGGCCTCGTCGTAAAGGATCTTGTCGTAGATCTCGTCGGAGAAGATCACCAGGTTGTGCTGGCGCGCCAGTTCGACGATGTCCTGCAGCACTTCCTTCGAATAGACCGCGCCGGTCGGGTTGTTCGGGTTGATCAGCACCAGGGCCTTGGTGTTGCTGGTGATCTTCGCCTTCATGTCGGCGATGTCGGGGAACCAGCCGGCCTGCTCGTCGCACAGGTAGTGCACCGGCTTGCCGCCAGCCAGGGCCACGGAGGCGGTCCACAGCGGGTAGTCGGGCGCCGGGATCAGCACTTCGTCGCCGTTGTTGAGCAGCGCCTGCAGGGCCATCACGATCAGCTCGGACACGCCGTTGCCCAGGTAGATGTCCTCGATGCCGACGCCTTCCACCTGCTTCTGCTGGTAGTACTGCATGACCGCCTTGCGCGCGCTGAACAGGCCCTTGGAGTCGCTGTAGCCCTGGGCGGTCGGCAGGTTGCGGATGACGTCCTGAAGGATTTCGTCCGGCGCCTCGAAACCGAACGGCGCCGGGTTGCCGATGTTCAGCTTGAGGATGCGGTGGCCTTCCTCTTCCAGGCGCTTGGCGTGCTTGAGCACGGGCCCGCGAATGTCGTAGCAGACGTTGGCGAGCTTGTTCGATTTGGTGACCTGCATGATCTGGGATTCCAAAATAGTCCGCGGCCGGCGACTTGGCAGGCTGTAACGCGGGTGACAGACTGGCGTCAAATGATCGGTTCGGAAGTGCTTTTCCCTGGCGTCGACACTAAAAATCGACAGGAAAACAGTGGATTTCTCGAAAAAGTAGAGTTTTTAAGGCTTTTATATCGCGAGAATGTCTCTGTGCGGCAGATTCTGAACCTGACGTTAACCACGCGCATCATACGTGCGGCCCGATTCGCGGAAAAGAGCGGGATCGGGCATTTTTTCGTTTATGGAGGCAGATCGATGGAAAAGCTGGAAAAGCCCCTGGATTCCTGGCGTGACGAGCTCACCGACGAGCAGTTTCATATCTGCCGCCTGGGCGGTACCGAGCGCGCCTTCACCGGCGAATACCACGACACCAAGACCCCCGGCATCTACCACTGCGTGTGCTGCGGCACCGCGTTGTTCGACTCCGACGCCAAATACGACTCGGGCAGCGGCTGGCCAAGCTACTTCCAGCCGGTGAACGGCGAGGTGGTCAAGGAGCTGGAAGACTTCAGCCACGGCATGCAGCGCATCGAAGTGCGCTGCGGCAAGTGCGATGCGCACCTGGGCCACGTCTTCCCCGACGGCCCGCGGCCGACCGGGCTGCGCTACTGCATCAATTCGGCATCCTTGAAGCTGGTACCCAAGGAGTGACCCCAAGGCCCGCCACCGAGCGGGCCTGTTCTTGGGGCTCTTCGTAGGAGCGAGCTTGCTCGCGAACAGCCCAGCTCCGTTATCCCCGGGAACCTTGTTCGCGAGCAAGCTCGCTCCTACAGGAGATCCCTGATGTGTCGCCATTCACTGGATGATTCGCGACCAATTAAATTGCGCACAATTCAATTGGTCACTATTCTTTGAGTTCCCACTTTCCGCCGGAGCCATCCACGATGAGCGACGCACTGCTGAACATTCCCGTGACCACCATCAAGGGCGAACGGAAAACCCTCGCCGATTTCGGCGGCAAGGCGCTGCTGGTGGTGAACACCGCCAGCCAGTGCGGCTTCACTCCGCAGTACCAGGGGCTGGAAACGCTGTGGCGCCGCTACAAGGACAAGGGCCTGGTGGTGCTTGGCTTTCCCTGCAACCAGTTCGGCAAGCAGGAGCCGGGCAATGAAGGGGAGATCTCGCAGTTCTGCGAGCTGAACTTCGGCGTCAGCTTCCCGCTGTTCAAGAAGATCGACGTCAACGGCGCCGCCGCCCATCCGCTCTACGTGCAACTCAAGCAGCGCGCGCCGGGCCTGCTGGGTAGCCAGGGCATCAAGTGGAACTTCACCAAGTTCCTGATCGGCAAGGACGGCAAGGTCATCAAGCGCTTCGCCCCGACCACCAAGCCGGAACAGCTCTGCGCCGAGATCGAAGCGCTGCTGTGATGAAGGATTCGGCAGTTCTGCAGCCGGAGCTGTTGCTGGACAACCAGCTGTGCTTCCGCCTGTACGCGGTGTCGCGCGCGGTGATCCGTGGCTACCGGCCGATGCTCGAGGCGCTTGGCCTGACCTACCCACAGTACCTGGCGATGCTGGTGCTCTGGGAGTGGCAGGCCGAGCCGCCGGAGCAACCCTCGGTGAAGGCGCTGGGCGAGCGGCTGATGCTCGATTCCGGCACCCTGACGCCGTTGCTCAAGCGCCTGGAGCAGTTGGGACTGGTCGAGCGCCGCCGGGCGCGGCACGACGAGCGGGAAGTGCACCTTCGGCTGACCCCGGCGGGCGGCGCACTGCGTGACAAGGTGCTGCCGTTGCGTGAAGACCTGCTGTGCCGCAGCGGCTTGGATCTGAGCGCCTCCGACGGCCTGCGCGAGCAACTGGATTCATTGCTGTTGCAGTTGGCGAGGCTGGACGGCTGAGCTCAACCGCGCGGGCGGTGATCCACCCAGCGCTCCAGGATTTCCGCCAGTTCGTCACGGTGGAAGGGTTTGGCCAGGTAGTCGTCCATGCCGGCGGCGCGGCAGCGCTCGCGTTCGTCGGGCAGGGCGTTGGCGGTCAGGGCGATGATCGGCAGACCCGGCCAGCGCCCGCTTTCGCGGATCGCCTGGGTGGCCTGGTAGCCATCCAGTACCGGCATGTTGCAGTCCATCAGTACCAGATCGAAGGTGCCATCGCCCAGTTGGGCGAGCGCCTCTTCCCCGTTGGCGGCGACGGCCACGACGCAGCCGAGCTTCTGCAGCAGCCCCTTGGCCACCAGTTGGTTGACCGGGTTGTCCTCCACCAGCAGCACCCGCGCCGAGAACTGCTCCGCGCGTGTGGCGTCGGCCTCGCTGGAGGCCGGCAGCGGCTGATGCTCGAACGCCTGTCTGAGCGCCTGGTAGAGCACCGTCCGTGACAGCGGCCGGGCCAGTTGGCGCAGGGGCGCCAGGCGTTGCGCCAGCGGCTGTTCGAGGAAGTTGCCGTAGGCGGTGACCAGCAGGACCGGCTTGGCCAGGTGCCGGCGCAGGGTGATCAGGCAGTCCGGGCAGTCCGAAAGCAGCGCATCCAGTTCCATGCCGGCCAGGCTCGCGTCGATGTCCAGGCGCCGGTACTCGATATTCCAGTGCGGCAGCCAGCGTTCCAGCAGTGCGGCCAGGCCGCTGCTGGCGGCGCATTGCACGATCAGCCGGCCGCTCAGGGGCGGTGGCGGCGGGGCGGGCTCCAGCGCCGGAAGGGGCAGGGTGGCGATGAACTCGCTGCCAAACCCGGGTTCGGACTTGACCACCAGTTCGCCCTTCATGGCGTCGCACAGCTTGCGTGTCAGCGCCAGTCCAAGACCGGTGCCGCCATACTGGCGGGCGATGCCGGCGTCGGCCTGGGTGAAGGGTTGGAAAATCTTCTGCAGGGCCTCGGGCGCGATACCTATGCCGGTGTCGCGCACGCTGATGCGTACGCCATCGCCATGCGGCTCGACATTGACATCGACGCGGCCCAGCCGGGTGAACTTGAGGGCATTGGACAGCAGGTTGCTGACCACCTGGCGCACCCGCGTCGGGTCGCCCGAAAGCTGCGCCGGCAAGCGCGGGCTGACCAGGCAGGTGAGTTCCACCGCGGGCGAGGCGTTCTGCGACAGCAGGCTGGCGGTGTCCTCCACCAGGGTGCCCAGGTCGAAGGGGATCTGCTCCAGCTCCAACTGGCCGGCCTCGAACTTGGACAGGTCGAGCACGTCGTTGAGCAATTCCAGCAGCACCTTGCCCGAGTCATGGGCGATGGACAGCTGCTGGCGCTGTTCGGTGGTCAGCGGGCCGTCCAGCGCCAGGCCGAGCATGCCCAGCAGGCCGTTGAGCGGAGTGCGGATCTCATGGCTCATGTTGGCGAGGAAGCTGCCGCGCGCCTGGGCCATCGCCAGGGCGGTCTGCCGGGCCTGCTCCAGCTCCTGGTTGGACAGGGTGAGGCGTGCGTTCGCCGCCTTCAGCTCGGCGGTACGGGCGGCGACGATGCTTTCCAGTTCTTCCAGGTACTGGGTCAACCGGTCCTCGGCCTCGCGGCGCTGCTCCATTTCCACCGAGATGCGGTTGAGCTGGCGGTTGGTGACCTCCACCAGCACGCCGATCTCGTCGCGTTCGTGGCCGTGTGGATAGGGCAGGCGCAGGCGCGAGGGCGAACGCGGGTCGTGGCGGCTGAGGACGTCGATCAGGCTCACCAGCGGCTTGGTCAGCAGCGCGTAGAACAGCACCAGCAGGATCAGCGACAGCAGCAGGCTGCGGATGAAGCCGGAAATGAAGGTCATGCCGGCGCGGCGCAGGAAGTCGTTGCCGAACACGAAGGTGTCGATCTCCAGGCGCAGCACGCCGAGGGATTCGCTGGGGGCGTGATCGACGAACAGCGGCTCTTCGTAACTGCGCTGTTCGCCGAAGAGGAAGTCGCTCAACTCGCGCAGATGGCTTTCGGCAAGCGGCCGGCTGGCACTGGCCAGGGGCGTGCCGGCGTTGTCGATGATCTCGGCGCGGATCACCGCCGGCGAGCGCAGCAGGCCGACCACCAGTTCCTGGGCCAGTTCGGCGTCGATGTTGTAGGCGATGCGCGCGGCGGGGTTGTGGCTGACGTCCAGCAGGGCGCGCACTTCGCGGTTGATGGAGGCGTCCTGGCTGGCATAATCGACGGCAACCTGGACAAGGCTGAGCAGCGTCCCCAGCAGGAACGCCACCAGCACGGTCAGGCTGGCCTGCTTGAACGAGAGGCGATGGGTAAGCGCAATATCCATGGAGTGCGGAGCGTCGCCTCGCGAGAGCTTTTCTGCGGCGTAGCATAGCCCATCGGCACCGTCTGTCGGCATGGCCTGCCGCCCAACTTCGAACGATCCGTGGAGATCAGCGTGGATTCCCGTCTGAACGATTTTCTCGCGCGCGCCGAATCGGTGCTTGCGCGTCTGGAGCCTTTGTTGCCGGCCTTGCGCGCGCCGGTCGACTGGCAGCGCAGCCTGGCCGCGCGCTGGTACCGCGATGGGCGCAGCGGGTACCTGCAGCCGCTGGAGGTCAGCCTCGACCTGCGCCTGGGCGACCTGCTGGGTGTCGACACCCAACGTGACCAACTGGCGCGCAACACTCGCCAGTTCGTGGCCGGCAAACCGGCCAACCACGCCTTGCTGTGGGGCGCGCGAGGTACCGGCAAGTCTTCGCTGGTGCGTGCGCTGCTGGCCGAGCTGGCCGGCGAGGGACTGCGCCTGATCGAGATCGAGCGCGATCACCTGGCCGACCTGCCGCGGGTGGTCGAACAACTGCACGGTCTGCCGCAGCGCTTCGTGCTGTTCTGCGACGACCTGTCGTTCGACGCCGGCGAGGGCGACTACCGCGTGCTCAAGAGCGTGCTCGACGGCTCGCTGGAGCAGGCGCCGGACAACGTGCTGCTGTATGCCACCTCGAACCGCCGTCACCTGGTCTCGGAAAAACAGAGCGACAACGAGAACTGGCAGATGATCGACGGCGAGCTGCATCCCAACGAAGCGGTGGAGGACAAGATCGCCCTGTCCGACCGTTTCGGTCTTTGGCTCTCTTTCTATCCCTTCACCCAGGAGCACTTCCTGAGCGTGGTCCGCCACTGGATCGATGCGCTGGCGCAGAAATCCGGCCTGGCCTACTGGCACTGGGATGATGCACTGGAGAAAGAGGCCATCCGCTGGGCACTCGGACGCGGCAACCGCAATGGCCGCTGTGCCTATCAATTCGCCCGCTACTGGGTGGGCCGCCAATTGCTGGAAGGAGAAACCCCATGATCGATCTGCAGCAGGCCGGCGCCGGCCTCGATGGATATGCGCTGCTGGCCGCGCAAGCGGAGTCGCTGTTCGCCGACGAGCGCGATTTCATCGCCAACGCTGCGCAGTTCTCGGCATTCCTGTTCAACGAACTGACGGACCTGAACTGGGCCGGCTTCTACCTCAACCGCAACGAGGAGCTGGTGCTCGGCCCGTTCCAGGGCAAGGTCGCCTGCGTGCGTATCCCGTTCAGCAAGGGCGTGTGCGGTGCGGCGGCGCGTACTCGGGAGAGCCAGCGGGTCGAGGACGTGCATGCCTTCCCCGGCCATATCGCCTGTGACAGCGCCTCCAGCAGCGAGCTGGTGGTGCCGCTGGTGAAGGACGGTCGGTTGATCGGTGTGCTGGACCTGGACAGCCCGAAGGTCGGTCGCTTCAGCGAAGCCGACCAGGCTGGCATCGAGCGTCTGGTGGCGATTTTTCTGCGGCTGACGGACTGCTGATCCCCGGTCCAACGAAAAAGCCCCGCAATGGCGTTTTTTTCGTTTCCGAGGGCCGGGTTCGCGAGCAAGCTCGCTCCTACGAAGAGCGCTGCCAGTTTCCTCCTGTGCTCGCGAATCGACCCCACGCCGGCCTGACCGGCGAATATATCCGCCATGATGGGTGTCGCTTCGCTCCACGCCACCCTACGGGCTTGCCAGGGATGGATCAGCGCTTGGCCAGGATCTTGGCGATGATCTGCTGCTCGCCTTCAAGGATGGCCGCCAGGGCGGGACGGCTGGCGATGCGCTCGAAGTGCGCCGCCAGTGCCGGCCAGCGCTGGGTATCCAGTTTCTCGCCGCCGTGGCCCATGTTCACCAGTTGGCTGGCAATGGCGATGTCGGCGAGGCTGAAGCGGTTGTCGATGAAGTAGTCGTTCGCGGCCAGGCATTTTTCCAGGTAGTCGAAATGCTCCGGCAGTTTTTCCTGCATGGCGCCCTTTACCGCGTCTTCATCGCAGGGCTTGCCCATCAGCGGCTTGAGCAGGCGGTTGCGGAAGACGGTGAAGGTGGCCAGCGGCGCGACTTCGTAGTCGGCGTACTTCTCCAGCCAGCGGATGCGGGCCTTTGCCTGCGGAGTCTCGCCGCACAGCGCGGTGCGTTGCGGGTCGCGGTCTTCCAGGTAATGGCAGATGACGCTGGAGTCGGCGAGGGTGAAGTCGCCATCGCGGATCGCCGGTACCCGGCGCAGCGGATTGAGCTCGCGGTACCAGTCGGGCTGGTTGAACGGATTGACGTTCTCCAACTGGTAGTCCAGGCCTTTCTCGGCACAGAACAGGCGGACTTTGCGAACGAACGGGGAGAGCGGGGCGCCGAAGACTACGAGGCTCATGGTGGGCTCCTGGGGCGAGGTATGCAGATTCGACGTGTCAGTCGTCGTAAAGGTTCTTCTTCTTCCACAGATCGTCGTCGTCGAGGGCCTTGAGGCCATCGTTCAGCGCGCTGTTCTCGTCGGCGGCGGGCTGGGTATTTTCCAGCACCATCGCGTTGGCGCGGGCCAACTGGTTCTCCATCTGTTGCAACTGAGCCTGGTAGCGGCCGATGTCCTGCTGTTTGCGCAGGTACTGGGCGCCGCGCTCGAAGGCCAGTCGCGCCTGCCCCGGCTGGCCCTGCTGCAGGGCTTGCTGGCCGAGGTTGCCGAAGAACTCTATATGAAGGAGTGCGAGCAGGTGGCGGATCTCCTTCACCCACTGCTGGGCTTCGTTGCGCGGCAGCAGGCCGTCCTGGGCGCAGCGGGTGAGCTGGGCGTGCAGCGCTTCGAACAGGAAGCGGACGTCCTTGGCCTTGGCTTCGGTGAGGATGGCCTGCGGCGCATTGCGCACGGGAATGGATTCGCCCTGGGCGATGAGCGGGCGCAGTTCGGCGATCCGTTCCTTTATCTGGGTATTCTGCTTGTCGACGGTCAGCAGGCGTTCACCCAGGCTCAGCTCGAAACGACTGAGCAGCAGCTTCAACGCCGGCGACATGAACTGGCCGGGCATGGACTCGGAAATATCGGCACAGCGCCGGCAGCGGTCGAGCAGGTCGGCTTTCTGCCGGGCCTGTTCCAGCTTGCGGTTCTCGACCAGATGGTTGATATAGCCGATGGCAACCAGCAGGGCGATGCCGACGAGGACCAGGACGGTAATGACGAGTGGCGACACCTGGAAAGCTCCCCAAGGTTTTTTCGCGAGTGTAATGTCTTAGTGCTACCGCTGATAGCAGTCGCTCGCTTTTTAGCCAGAAGTCTTTGATTTAAAAAAATTTTCTTCTGAGGGTTGACGACCCCTCAAAGGCTCCATAGAATGCGCGCCACTTCGACGCGAAACGCTGAAACAGCAAGGCGGCGAAGTCGGAAAGATGTTGAAGTTCCGGGCCGCGTCCCCTTCGTCTAGTGGCCTAGGACACCGCCCTTTCACGGCG